>BQJC01000001.1:900000-1132500 GCA_021604505.1 Nitrospinaceae bacterium
CAAAGGAGATTCGGAGACCCAAGTTTCCAGTGTCGAAATGCAACTGCTGAGAAAAGACAGCGATAAACTGCACCGACGGTTAAAGAAAACCATCGGCAAATATTATATCAACTCAAGGGGAAGGATGGCCCGGAAAGTAAATCTTTGGGCAAACAGGAAAACATTTCCGCCTATCGATTTTCGAAAAGGAACTCTTTCCCCGAATCGGTTCATAGAGCAGTTCGGTTTGCCCACCGAGGAGTTACTGCAGGAAACGGTTGGCCAAGTGGTTCAAACTATAAAAACGGAATACGATGGTTTTTATCTGTTTTCAAAAGTTCCGCCGGGCCGATATATTGTTCGCGTTTCCCCCAGGCAAATCAAGCGTCTGAAGCTTGCGCCTCCTCCAGACCGGGAAGTCTGGGTGAAAAGTGCAGGAACCATCGAAAGCGGTCTCAATTTTGTTCTTCAACAGATCGACAGCCCTCAAAGCGAAGACCCCTTATTAGCGGAGAATCCCCTCGAAGTCTCCCGGTTGCCCGGCCCGTGATAAAACAGTTCCTGTAAAAAAAAAATAATGCCCTCAAAAGGAGTCCGGCACGGTTTCTTCGCGAAAGTGGAAAACCCGGTAAAGCGCAGGCAATACCAGCAAGGTCAGCACCGTTGAAGAAAGAATGCCACCGATGACGACGGTAGCGAGAGGGCGTTGCACTTCCGCGCCGGCCCCGGTCGCAAGAGCCATCGGAATAAACCCCAACGACGCGACCAGCGCCGTCATCAACACCGGTCGCAATCGAGTCAGTGACCCTTGTATAATTGCTTCGTCCAGAGCCGTCCCTTCTTCCCGCAATTTGTTGATGAAGGAAATCATCACCACCCCGTTGAGCACGGCGACCCCGGAAAGAGCGATGAAGCCAACGGCGGCGGAAATCGACAAGGGAATCCCGCGAACCCATAAGGAGAAAAACCCGCCGGTCAACGCCAGGGGAACCCCTGAGAAAACCAGAATGGCATTTTTTACCGTCCCAAAAGCGGCGAACAATAAGAGAAAAATCAACGTTAGGGCGATCGGCACCACCACCCACAAGCGTTTGGCGGCGGAAATCAGATGTTCAAACTGCCCGCCCCAGGAAATCCAATACCCTGGCGGAATGGAAACTTCTTCCTCAATGACTTTCTGAGACTCTTTTACAAACGAACCCAGATCCCGTCCTCGGACATTGGCTGTGACGACGATCCGGCGTTTCCCGTTTTCCCGGCTGATCTGGTTCGGCCCTTTGACGATTTTAAAATCCGCCACCGAACCCAGAGGAACAAAATTTGAGTTGGGGTGGGTTCCCGGTTTGTCGGTGAACGAAACCCGATCCGGTCGCGTTCCTAAATCTTTGGGCAGGGAGATGGGAAGCCGTTTGAGAAGATCCAGGTTTTTGCGGGTGGCCTCAGGCAGTCTCACAATGAGTTCGAATCTTCGATCGCCCTCGAAAATCTGACCGGCGGCTTTTCCGCCGATGGCGATTTCAACGACTTCCTGAACGTCTGAAACATTGAGGCCCAATCGAGCCATTTCAGGCCGTCTCAAATTGAGAGTGAGAACCGGAAGTCCCGTCACTTGTTCCGCCTTGACGTCAGACGCGCCCACAACTTTAATCAGGGTATGTTCAATTTTTTCCGCTATGGAAACCAGAGTGTCTAGATCATCCCCGAATACTTTAACGGCCACATCGCTCCTCACACCGGCGATCAATTCGTTGAACCGCATTTCAATGGGCTGAATGATTTCATATTTACTTCCCGGAACCTGGGCCATTTTTTCTTCAAGTTCTTTAACGAGGTCGGATTTAGGCCGGGCAGGATCGGGCCACTCCGACCGGGGTTTCATGATCGCGAACATATCGGCCACGCTCGGGGGCATGGGATCGGTTGCGATATCCGCGGTGCCTATTTTGGTAAAAACGGTGTCGATTTCCGGTAGTTCCTTTACTTTTTTCTCCAAAGGACCTTGCATCTCAATGGCCTGTGAAAGGCTGGTGCCAGGGACACGCAAAGCGTGAATCGCAAGGTCCCTTTCGTCCAGGGTGGGGAGAAATTCGCTTCCCATTCGTGTGGACAACAGAAGGCTTAGAACCACCAGAACCCCGGCAAACGTGATGACAGCCGAGCGGTTGTATAAAGAGAATTTTAATAAGGGAGCGTAAATGCCGCGAGCCCACTTTAGAAATGGGTTTTCCTTTTCCGAAATCTGGCCGGAAGAAAACTGCGCCATCATGGCGGGAATGAATGTGATCGATAAAATCAAGGCTCCGGTCAAAGCGGCCAAAACGGTGAACGCCATTGGCTGAAACATTTTTCCTTCGATCCCCGTCAGAGTCAGGATGGGGAGATAGACGATCATGATGATGAAAACGCCGAAGATACTAGGACTGGATACTTCCTTGGCGGCGTCTTGAACTACTGCGAAACGTTCATCGCGGGAAAGGATCCGGCCCAGTCGTTTTTGTTCCTCAGCCAATCTTCGGCTGCAGTTCTCCACGATGATGACGGCCCCATCGACGATGATGCCGAAGTCGATGGCGCCCAGGCTCAAAAGATTGCCACTGATTTTATTGCTCACCATGCCTGTGACCGCAAACAGCATGGATAGCGGAATCACCAGAGCGGTGATCAAGGCGGCACGGAAGTTTCCCAGTAGCAGGAAGAGGACGACGATGACCAATATCGCTCCTTCGAGAAGATTGTTTCTTACGGTTTTCAAGGTTGCGTTGACCAGATTGGTGCGATCGTAAACCGTTCTAGCAAGCACTCCTTCTGGAAGAGTTTTGTTTACCTCTTCAATTTTTTTAGAAACTCTTTGAGCGACCGTGCGGCTGTTTTCGCCCTTGAGCATAAACACCGTTCCCAGAACAACTTCCCTGCCGTTTTGTGTGGCCGCGCCAGTGCGCAGTTCCCGTCCAAGCTCAACCTTTGCCACATCCTGAATGTAAAGCGGAACCCCCCGTTGAGAACCCACGACAATTTTCCGGATCTCTTCCAGGCCGGAAACCTGGCCCGGGGTTCTTATGAGATACTGTTCCCCGCTGTGCTCGATGTAGCCTGCTCCCACGTTGGCATTGTTTTTTATCAATGCTTCCATGATGTCCTGAAATGTTATTCCATACGCGATCAGTTTTTCGGGATCCGGCGATACCTGAAACTGTTTCACATAACCCCCGGTGCTATTCACCTCCGTCACGCCGGGGACATTTCGAAGCTGGGGCCGAATGATCCAGTCCTGAATGCTTCTCAATTCCGTTGGCGAATAGGAACTCCCGTCCGGTTTTCTAAAACCGTTCTCCTGATCCACAGTCCACATGAAGATCTCACCCAAGCCAGTAGCGATGGGGCCTAAAATGGGTTCTATCCCTGTAGGCAGTTTACTTTTTACCTCTTGCAGCCGGGAGCTGAGTAGCTGGCGGGCAAAATAAATGTCCGTATCATCTTCAAAAATTACGGTCACTTGGGAAAGCCCGTAGCGGGAAAGCGAACGGGTATGGGACATTTTGGGAAGGCCGGCGATGGCAGTTTCGACTGGAAAGGTGATTCGTTGTTCCACCTCAGCAGGGGTGAAGCCGGGAGCTTCCGTATTGATCTGAACCTGGACATTGGTGATGTCTGGAACCGCGTCGATAGGGAGGATTTGAAAATTATAAATCCCCAGAATTGCGATTCCCAGGGTGGCGATGATGACAAACAGCCTTTGCCGGATAGAAATGTTTAAAATCCGTTCAAGCATGGAAACTCCTTGACTCAATGGTCGTGAGAGGCTGAGGATTTTTCAATTTCGGCTTTGACCGCGAAACTGTTTTGCGCCACGTATTGTTCGCCTTTGGACAAACCCTGTAAAACTTCCACCCGCTGTCCGTCGTTTTGCCCCAACTCCAGGGGCCGGGCCTCGAAGAGATTGCCATATTTAACGAAAACCACTGACCAGTCCCGGACCGTTTGAATCGCTTCCATCGAAACGGCGAGAGGAACGGTTCGTTCTTCAAGAACCAGTTCCAGCGTGACAAAAGTGCCGGGACGCCAGCGTCTGCCGGGATTTGCAATCACCACCCGGCCTGTGACCATTCTAGATTTTTCATCGACGATTGAATCGAGATAGGTCAACTTCCCCTTGGCTTCCATTTCCAGCGTGTCGTTTTTTACCAGAACACTCTGTCCCAATTTTACGTTTTTAAGATCTTTTATAGGAATGGAGATATTCACCCAGACGTCGGAAAAATCGGCAAGAAGAAAAACGTCATCGTCTTTTTTAACCGCTTCCCCGGTGGTCAAATGTTTTTTGATGATAAAACCTGCCAGGGGAGATTTGAGTTCGTGATGTGTGAAAACGTTTTCTTCCTGATCGGTCAATGCACTGATTTCCGCTTGCGTCAGGCCAAGTGCAAACAATTTTTGCCTTGCTGTTTGCAGGTTGAACTGCTCCATTTCCATGGTCCGTTTTTTCTGGGAAACCGTCCAGGGGCCGTCATAAGCGATTTTTTCGCGCAGAGCGATGTACCTGGCCTCGGTACTTTTGTAGTCCTCCTCGGCCAACAGGTATTCAGATTCCGAGGAAATTCCTTTGTTAAAAAGATTTTTCTCGCGGAGATAGACGGATTTGGTGAGTTTCAGTTTTGCATACGCAGGAATGAGCAATTCCCGGCTTTTCCCGATTTGAAGGCCCTTGAGGTCTACGTATAATTTTTCCAGATCCAGTTCCTGTTCAAGAAGATCCAACATCTTGGAAGTGTTTTCAAACAGGAGGGATTCTCTTTCCAGATCGGTTTTGGCCAGATCGGCATTTTTGACCGCCCCAAGATAATTTATTTTTGCGTCGGCCAACTCCCGGCTTTCAAGGACAGCAAGAATTTCTCCCTTCTTCACTTGGTCTCCCAGGTCTTTAAATACTTTTTTTACTACCCCGTCCAATCGCGGAACAATGTGAACGACCCGCTCTTCATTCAGCGCGATTTCTCCGGTCAATCTGAGAGTGTCGTTCAATTGGGCTGGGCCCGCGGTCGCGAAGGTCATGCCAGCATTCGCAATGGCTTCCTCGGGAAGCTCGATCCTGGCCTCAATTTGCGAAAATTCCCATTCATAACTTTGATCCTTCCATTGAATTTGAATCTTTACGTCAAAAGAATGAGGTTCCACAACCGTTTTATTTCCCAGAAGATAGTTGCCCGAAGGTTTGAAATTGATCGCATCGATACGATCCAGCCTTTTCAGATGAATGGTCAAATCAATTTGCTCCAGAGGAATATGCTTTCCCTGGGAATCTGTGACGTAAACTCTGAATTGAGGAGGGACACCTTTTTCAAAAATTTTGACCTCAACCTGTAAATCATTATTTACGAGCAACCAACCGCCATGCTCTCCACGCGGAAGGGAATCAGCCATTTTCGATTCTTCGTGATGCTCATGTTCTGTGGCGGAAGGCTCGTGTTCAGTATCGTGATCGTGTGTGTCATGCTCCGAAGAAGAGGCCTCCGTGTCATGATCATGCGCGTGGTGACCCGAGGGGGAAGTTTCCATATTTAAAATTATCAAAGCTAAAACTGTTCCCACGACAAGAATCGCGATTATTGGCGTTGAAATGGGGCTCTTCATGGCCGCGATTCTCCCTTCGGGGTTGCCAAAGGTTGATGGCCAGGCGCCAGAGGTTCTCCTATGAGCCGCTCCACATCCGCAACCGCCTTATGATGAGTTGCCAGCGCTTCAAGGTATTGACCTTGAGCTTCAAAAAATATTTTTTGACTGTCCAGAACATCCAGATAGCCAAACTTGCCAAAACGATACCCTTCGTTAACTCCGTCGAAAGCTTTTTGCGCGCCGGGAAGTATATTGGTTTTGATTTCAATCACCTGTGAATGGGAAAAATCCACGGTGTTGTAAGCTTCCAAAAGAGTTTTGGTGACTTTCAACTCCGCGGCGCGTTTTTCCGCATTGACTTTGGCCAGTTTATGATGGGCCTCGCTAATGGCTCCCTGGTTTCGGTCAAACAACTGCAAAGGAATGGAAAATCCAAAAATCAGGGTGTTGTCGTCCGTTTCCTCAATGCGCCTGAAACCTCCGATGAGGTTGAGGTTGGGGATTCTTTTAGAAAATTCCCGATCCAAAACAGCCTGCCTTTGCTCCAACTCCGTCCCCCACCGTTGAAGGTCAGGATTGTCCGCCAAGCGATCCATCAATTGTTCCAGAGAAGGGAGTGGGGAAATCGCAAACAAATCCCCCAAAGCGGATTCAAATGCCGGTTGATTGTTTTCCCAATGGATGGAAAGATTCCGGCGGGCAATTTTGAGTGCTCGCTTTTCTTTTGCGAGCTTGATTCGCATGGAGGAGACAGTGATTTCCGCTTTGGTTTTCTCTAAGGAGGCCACTTTTCCCGCTTTAACCCTTTCAGTGACCGCGTTAAGGAATTTTTCTCCAAGGCCTTCGAGATTTTGTGCGAGAAGCACTTTTTCCTGAGCTTTCAACACATCGACATAGGCTTTGGAAACCTGCGTCAACACATCCATGCGCTTGGTTTCATAATCCCAACCCGCCAGTTCTCCGGAAAGATCATCGGCCCGCAAGCGGGCGCCTCTCTTACCACCAAGCTCTATCAATTGACTGAGCTGAATGGTTGTTTGTGATTGACTGAAGCCATTAAAATTCCCGGACCCTGCGGCGTCTTCCACCAAAATATCGAATTGCGGGTTGGGAAGAAGCCCCGATTGCAAAGCACGGGCCTCGCGGGCGCGTTGCTCCGCGGAAAAAGCCTCAAGCTCCGGGTCTTTGAGCAATGCCAGTGAAAGCGCTTTTTGCAGAGTGATGGATTTTGTCGGATCCTTGATGAGTTCGATGGAACCCTCCGTGCCTGCAAAGCTGGAATTCGGAATTAAGATAAGCAAAAACAGCCCAAACCTTAAAAAGTTCAGAGATCGTTTCATGGGTTTTTCCTGGATAAATTCGGAACATAGGGACCCCTGCAAATTCATTCCAATGGAAATGAAAAAGCAATAGTCCACGCAGAAAAAACCAAAAAGGTTCGTTCCGATGTTAAGAAAATCAGTGATAAATCAGAAAAGAATTAAACGAAACGAAGGGGCGGGGAACGTTCTTTGGGAGTATCTCTTAAACCTGAATACTCAAAGTCCAGCAGGTCCTGTAAAAAGGGGTGGAATGAGGCCGGTTCGGAAACAA
This sequence comes from Nitrospinaceae bacterium, assembly GCA_021604505.1. Classification (NCBI taxonomy): domain Bacteria; kingdom Pseudomonadati; phylum Nitrospinota; class Nitrospinia; order Nitrospinales; family Nitrospinaceae; species Nitrospinaceae bacterium. The sequence continues at coordinate 907,183 of BQJC01000001.1, forward strand.
AAAATGGCTTTTGAGTATTTCCGCTCTTAAAAGTCTTGAACGTTTTGATGGGGTGGACGCTTGATTTTTGAAGGGTGACTTCAAAATAATTTGTTTCAGAATCAGTGTCAGAGTGAGAATGATGCTCTTCTTCCTGCCAGGGGGTTTTTGCATCATGACCGATTAATCGAACAAAGCCATTCAACTCATTCGAATGGAAATGCCCTTGATGAGTATGCTGAGACAGTTCACTTGGATGAGTGTGAGAGTTGTCCGGGTGATAATGGAAAAACGGCAGTCCCAATAAAAGAACAGCCAGGGCAACGATCAATCCGGATTTTCTTTTGGCAAATCCAATCATAGTCAAAGTAGAATGACCCGCTAAAATTTTTCACATGAGATTTCTACATTATAACAAAACCATTAGTAAAATCATTACTTTATTCTATTCAATGAATCACACCCTGACCCGGTTCTAATTTGAACGATCCTTTTTAATTTAAACCTTCAAAGAAAAACTCAATTCGTTTTCCGAGCAGAGGCTATCTAAAACCCTATTTTGCCCCGGCCCGTTTTGAAAAGCTGGATAACGGCATAAAGCATTGAAAAAATGCGTATTAAATGGGTTTCCCGGAGAGGGCTTTGGGGTGAAAAATGCGGGAGGGAGCAAGATGGGCTTAGAAAAGACGGGAAGAATCCAAGTTCTTCTTTAAATTATTGAGATTAGTCCGTCGCGGCGAATACTTTGGATTTTATTTTAAGAGAGATACATAGGTTTTATCTTTGCAGGTCATACTCAGCCACGCTTTCCAGATAATTTTCTGAGGGAAGAGGCAATATTTTTTCCTTCTTTATCTGTGTTTCCGGCAGAATCACCCTGAAACAGGAACCCTCTTGAGGAATACTGGATACAATTATATTTCCTCCATGGCGGTTTGTGATTTTTTTGCATATCGTTAAACCCATTCCGCTTCCTTCATATTCATTTTTCCCATGCAAACGCTCAAAGGGTTTGAATATGCGGTCCAGGTATTTTTCATCAAAACCAATGCCATTGTCTTTGAAAACAAACTCCCAAAAACCATTCTCAATGGTGCGGGCGCTTATTTCAACGACAGGAGGTTCATCACCTCTTTTGAACTTTATCGCATTCGCAACCAGGTTTTGAAACAACTGATGGATTTGAAAGGAATCGACTTGCAGAGTGGGCAAAGGGTCACAGCTTATTTGAGCATTGGATTTACAGATTTTGGTTTCCAAATTTTCCAATACCCCGGAAAAAACTTTATTCAAGTCGGTTTCTTCAAACGGTTTCGCTTTGGTTCCTACTTTTGAATATTCTAAAAGGTCATCGATGAATTGTTTCATTCGTTGTGCGGCATTCTGCATTCGCTCCAGATAATTTTGGCTCTTTTCATCGATGTTGGAAATTTGTGCGGTCAACCGGTCTCCAAAGGTGATTATTTTGCGCAAAGGCTCCTGAAGGTCATGAGAGGCAATGGTTGCAAAATCGTGCAATTCCTGGTTGCTTCGTTTTAACTCCTTTGAATAAAGCTTTAAGGACTGTTCCGCAATCCTTCGCTGCTCTATTTCACTTTTCAAAATGGTGTTGGTTGTAGCCAGTTCTTTTTCCCGCTTTTCAATATTAGAAATCATTTGGTTAAAACCCATATAAAGCTCGCCAATTTCGTCCTGGCAGTCGTGATTCACCCGGATCGAGTAGTCATTTTTATTCGAGATTTCCTTAGTGGCCTTGACCAGGGTAAGAATGGGTTTGGAGAGAATTTTTTGCAGTAAAAATGAAATTGCCAGCGCGACAGCAAAGGTGACCAGAATAATGATTCCAACAATAATAAGGTATTTTTTTAATACATCGTGATACTCTTTCAAGTCCGCGGAAAGATAGATCTCGCCAATTTTTTGATCCTTCAGGAAAATAGGCCGTTTCAGGCCAATTTTACCGCTGTCAATAGTATGCGAAGAGTTTTCTTTGACCGTGGGATTGTACTTGGTTAATTCTTGACCTTCGTAGGTTACGAAAATATTTCCCTTCAAATCATAGATAGCGGCATATTGAATGTTTGAATTTTCCTTGAGCGAAGACAGAATCGTGGCAGCCGTCGCCTTGTCATCGAAGTAAACGGCGGCTCTACTGTTTGCTCCGACCGTTCCTGCCAGAATAGTCAGGTTTTTAAGTATATTCTTCTTGAAAATCTGTAAATCGTTATAAATAAAAAATGTAGAAGAAGTCACCAGTGTCGCGAACGATACAAACAATAGGACAATGATCAATTTTGTTTTGATCGGAAAAGCGCCAAACTTTTTCATTTTAATCAATCCTCACCACATCCAGCGCCAGATTGAGTAGTTCCGAACTGACCATAATTCCTGAACGTTCGAAGGCGGATCGATTGATCTCAAAATGCATCCTGTTATTTACTTTTTTGAAGTTGATCGCCACTAACGAGTGGGTGATTTCATCGGCTTCTGTCACCACCAGGGTGGGAGCATTTTTTATTTCACCGGCCAACTGATCCATTTCAGGTTTGTCCAGAAAACTGGTGTAGATGAGGTGGCAGGTGCCAAGGCGGTCAAGTGGGACATGGCGTCGGACAAGGATTTCCCTTCTTAAGATCCCGTGATCGTTAATATAGTCAAAAATATCGCCAAACTCTTCTTCTCCGTGAAGACAAATATTAAGAGGCTCCTCACCCTGTGTTGAACTATAAAATTCAGGCCATCGAATAAAATTTGAAAACTTCAAAATAAGGCCGGCTTTGATGGTGGGCTCACGATCAATGTTTTGATCGGCAAAAACCGAACCCGAACTCAAAGGGTTGCTCGGCAGGAGAAAGGCGAAAAGAAGATAGCCGGCTAATTTTGAATATTTTTTAAGCATAGAAAAAACTCTTGTGAGGTGTCCTGTTATTAATTGAAAAAGTATACCGGTATTTAAATAAAAGGATTTACTCTATTATTATAACAAGACTGATCGTCAGATATCTAATAAACAATTAATAATCAATCGATTATAAGCAGGTGTCGGGGCGGCTTTTGGCAGGGAAGCAGGGGTTTTTCAAAGCAAAAGCCCTGTTGAAAATACCCTGTCTGGGGTAGCGGGCAGGAGCCAGAAAAATGAAAAAAATCTTCAGACCCCCTTTGTGATTGAGTCATAAGCGATGACATCTATTAAAAGACAGCGGATGGAAAGTAGACGCCTTGGGGTTCGTCATAGTGACCCAGCGACATGATAGTGAGGGGTTTTAACACTCGAAAGCCCTCTTTCAGGCACCACCGAAATAGATCCGAGTGACGGACTGGCAAAAGAAAAGAAAAAGACTCCGAAGTCAATTTTCCTATTCCCAGGATAAGCGCTTTCATATCTTCATCTGTTTTTGCCACACAATGGTTTGTCATCCGGGAGGTCATTGATGAAGCATAGGCGGTTAAGTCATTCCCACGTATCACGCCAAATGGCGAAAAATATTTAACCGCGGTTTCAATTTCTTGAGTTCGCTCAAAACCAAAAACTTCAGCGCAAATCTTGGCGCACCGTTTGACCTCTCTTATAGTCAGTGGTTTAACATTAAACCCTTGAGTAAAAACCGGGTTTTTGGGTTTTCCCTCTATCAAAAGCAGCGAATCTTTAACATCAAAGCCTAATGAAGTGTAAAGAGATATCGCCTCTGTATTAGAGGTTTCCTGAATCAGGCGAATTCCCATGGAATTTTTTGCTCTATCCATTGTCTTTCCCATAAGCAGCCTGCCAATCCCACGATTTTGCAAGTCGGGATCAACGGCTAAGGGTCCGACACTGCGGATAGGGTGACCTTCATGCAAAAAGTTACATCCAACCACCGAACCGTCCATTTCAGCCACCAAACTGAAAACCGAACCATTCATAATAAACATGCTGGTGATTTGCGTAGCGGTTTTAACCGAAGGAAAATCACAAGGAAATCCATGCCGGTCAGATACCCCTTTGAAACTTTCATAAATAATGCGGCCACAGGTTTCAGCATCCGCAGGGGTCGCTTGCCGGATTTCAATTTTCATATCTATTTTTTAATCGGAAGAGAAGGAATCTTTTAGATTTCTAATCATTTGGAGTTCAATGCGAAGTTATACGTGGCCTTGACATAAAAACTACGCTCCGTCTCGGTTGGTTTTTCCAAAAGCTCGGTAAGCTCTAAATGACTATCATCCAATATATTCTGGCCTACAAGGGATAGTTCGAAACTTTTTGTTGGACGCCATCCCAGGCGCAAGTCCACCCGGCTGTATCCTGGTATTTTCCGGACTGAATTTTTGCTCACGTAGTAGAATAACGTGTCAAATTCCAGGTCATAGGGCAGGTTCAAATAAGAGCGCAGGTTATAAATATGCTCGGGTTCTCCCTCCGCATCAAGGTCGCCTTCACCGGTAGGAGCCTGCGGGAAAGCTAAGCCGCTCTCTGACGGACGAAGATCAATTTTTGTGAAAGTATAACTTCCGGAAAGGCGCCAGTTTTCCAGGGGCTGCCATTGAGCACTCAGTTCCACACCAAAGACCTCTCCTTCTAAAACATTGTCGTTAAAGGCCGTCAATTGCAGGTGTGGAATGGGGGCGGCATTGAAAGTCGTTGCACCCGTATTGACGCTTTCAATAATTCCGTTGTAATCAAAATAGTAACCCGTTATGTCAAAGTTGAGTTCAGGTTTAGGTTTGAAGCGGTAACCCGCTTCATACGCGATCAATTCCTCCGCATTGGTTCTTTCATCGTTATTTTCCTTGATCAGGAGCGGTAACGGAAGGGTAGGGGGCGCCGCCGGAACTAAAGCGCGGTTGGCAACAGCACGTTCCTCAGTAATGCTTGGGGTTCTTACAGCACGGGAAACGGCGGCCCAGAATGTATTTTTAGGATCAGGGGTCCAGGCCGTGCGGATGTTTGGCTGGACTTCAATACCCGTAAACTCGTTATATTCAAGTTTGGTGCCGAGGATTAAATTCCAGCGATCTGGCACCATCGTAAATTCATCGTGGAAAAAAACGCCAAAAAGGTTGGTCCCTTGATTTGGAAGAGTAAGAATATTGGTTTGCTTAAAATCGAAATAGGAATATCGATAACTCAAACCCCAGATAAAGTTATGTCTTTTTCCTATCAGGAAATTATGTTGAAAGTCCAGATCCACCTGGTCCTCTGTGTTGGCATTTGGCAGATTGGACCGGCGTTCTAATCTGTCAAAATAAGCCTGGAACTGGAACGACGAGGAGTCTTTCATTTTTCGGGTCCAGCGCGAAAGGATATTGGTCCCTTTATGAATATTGCTCCCTTGAAAAGGGAGGGACCCGGCAGTCAAGGAAACAAACCTGCTCGAAAAATCCAGTCCGGCATCCAGATTGTAGTAATCCCCCTGAAGAGTAAAGTTGTCCCTTGGGTTTATCTGCCAATCCGACCGGAATCCTCCCTGTCCCATTTGTTTGTCGTCGATGGCCTGCGTTCCATCGGTTTTTTTACCCTCGTCCCGGTCGCGGTATTTGCCATAGATTCGATAGGAGAAATCCTTTCCAACTTTTCCCCCATATCGAAGCGTGGCAAACCCGTTTTCTTCAGTGCCACTGCCTCCCGAAATGAAGCCATCCTGAGTTTCCAGTGACGACCTGGTAATGATATTGATCACCCCGGCGACCGCGTTGGCACCCCACAGCGAGGCGCCCGGCCCACGAATCACTTCGATTCTATCGACATCTTCCAATACGGTGTCCTGGCCAATCCAGAAGACACCGGAAGCGGACGGGCTGTAAACCGTTCTCCCGTCAATCATAACAAGCAATTTATCCGAACCCAATCTCCTGTTAAATCCCCTTATAGAAATCGCATATCGATTTTGATTTATTTTCGATACCTGCACACCGGGAACAATTCGCAACGCTTCCATTATATTGACAGCGCCTGTCCGGCGAATATCCTCTTGAGTGATCACATAAATCGCCGAAGCCGTCTCATGGAGCAACTGCGGCCTTTTACTAACGGTGGTGACAATGACATCGGTCTGCATCAATTCCCGAATGTCGCGGCTAAGGATCTCGAGCTGTTCTTCGGACAAACCTGCTGTATTGTTTGCGCCTGCCTCTTTGACAGAAGGCGACGGAAACATGGAGGAGATAAGAATCGAAAGGAAAAAAATTCGCAAAAAAAAGACTTTTTGGGCTTTGTTTTGCGGGGAGGTCATAAATAAAAAAACAGTAAACTAATAAATATAGGAAGGCTGATAAAAGCGGCACCAAGCGCCCACATCATACAACAATTTCGAGGATTCGAATTAATTTTTTGCCCTATAGGGTTAAAAAATAAAAGATAGAAATTTTTTTATTCGAGTAGCCGAATATCCTTATTTCCAAACACCCTGTCCCCCGCGCAATTTGGGAATGACCTGTATTCTGAAAAAAACCCCCTGATTTTCCGGGGATTATGCTTGAATTTTGGGTGGACTGTTAAAATATTTTGTGTTATTAAGAGGAAAATAGGAACAACTCCTAAAGACCTTAAACGAGAGTAAAACAGAGGAGGCTCGTAATGGTACATGCAGATTTTCAAGAAGCGATTAAGCAATTGTCTACCGATGAAGAGTACAGAGAGGCATTGGATTCAAACGTTGAGTACGGTATGAATGAAAAGGGGCTGTTGGCAATCAGATCCATTGACCCCATTAGTATTCAAAAGGAAGAATTTCGACCCGTCGCATGGTGCTGCACTTGTTATTTTGCGGCTGAATAATTAGAAATCCGGTTTGAAATTTTACTTTTAAGAAGAAAATTTTCATGATTTCAAACGGTTGATTGTCTGTTTCTTTACGGGTTCGAGGAGAGGGTAAATGCTATCTGCGGTAAAGTATGCGACCATTTCCTTGCCCCGAAAGCCTAGACTTGCGCCGTGGATCCGTTTTGTCGATCTCGGAAATGACCGGCTTCAGCTGAGGGGAACGGAGTTTTCCTATACTCTAAAGCACGATCTTTTTATCAAGGCTTTAGAATCGATCAGTCCTTTGTTGAACGGTGAGCATAGCGTAGATGAAATTGCGTCATCCGGCGGCCAGACTTATCTGCCAACCACCATTACCTTCCTGCTTAAGATGTTGCGAGCCAACGGTCTTTTGCAGGAAGGGGATGTCCTTCCTCCCGATCCCCTCACTCCAGAGGACCTGAGCCGTCACGATAATCTCGTACAGTTTTTGTCGCATTACGTTTCAAACCCAGTTGGATCGTTAGCCTTATTGAAAGGGGCAAAAGTCGCGGTAGTCGGTTCCCCCTCATTAAAGGCCTGTGTTCAGGAATCTTTATCCGGCAGTGGCATCGACTCTTCTCTCGAACTTCAGCACATTCTCGATAAGTCCCAGAGCAACAATGATTTAAGTTTGGACCATTCCATCAAAAACCTGGATTATCTCATTGTCTGCGAAGAAACCCCTGATCCAAAGCTTTGCAAAAGGATAAACTCCCTATGCCTCAAACACGGCGTTCGTTGGGCTCGAGTTGCCCTGGAGGGGACCAAAGCTATTTTAGGACCCACCGTCATACCGCATCAGTCCGCCTGCTTTGTTTGCTATGAAAAAAGAATCGATTCAAACATATCCGAGCTGGAAGACCATGTCGCTTATCGAAACCACCTGGAATCTTCTGAAACCCTTCAAAATGAAGGAATTATTTCACCATTGAATTCGGTGCTTGCGGGGCAGATGGCCCTGGAGCTGGTTCGCTTGATTACAGGATTTGCGCCGCCAAAAACCATCGGCCGCTTTTATGAGTTCAGCGCCGTATCGCCTGCCGTGGTCGGGCATGAAGTTCTGCGCCTTCCCCGTTGCCCTGCGTGTATTTTACCCAGCCCAAAGAAGGAAGCCTGGGACAGTACAATTTTTCTATCTAAAGAAATATCTTGAAAGACAACCGGCCGATTTCCCTCAGGACGCTCAAAGAGGGGCCTGAGATTTCCCTGTCAGAAAGCATCGAACGTGCCGGAAGATTGGTCAGTGACCGGGTTGGAGTCATCTCAAAAGTCGACCTTGAAGAACTTTTCCCGGGTGAGCCCGACGTTTACTCCGCTCACAGTGAACCCGCCAACGTTTCGGTGTTGTGTGGCCAGGAAGCTTTGAACCATGGAGATGCCGCTTCCATCACTCCGGACCGCGCCATCATCAAAGCGGTGGGGGAAAGTGTAGAGCGGTATTGCTCCGGGCAGTACGACCTGGACGATTTGGTGCTGACAACTTTTGAAGAGATAGAATGGGAGGCCGTCGATCCGCAAACCTTCGCCCTTTACAGCGAAAAACAGTATGCGCAGGAAAATTTTCCCTTCCAGCCCTTGACGCCCAAAACCCCGTTGCGCTGGACAGAGGGACATTCCCTGCGGGACGATATTCCCAGATGGGTACCGGCAGGGTTTGTGTACGTTCCCTATTTATTCAGCGATCCTGAGGAAACGCCTTTTTTTAATCCCATATCGACCGGCCTGGCATGCGGACCCGATACCGCGTGGGCTTTGTACAAGAGCATCCTGGAAGTGATCGAGCGCGATACCTTCATGCTCGTCTGGAAGAATCGCCTGAGCGCCCGGCGCATGGACCCGTGGAGTTCCAGCGATCCGTTTGTGCACCAATTGTTGAACGTATTGGAATATGTGCCATTGGATTGTCAGGTCTTTCACCTAACCTCAAACATCAACGTGCCCGTTATGATTGTGGTTCTAAAAAGTTCCACGGCAGTTCCCTACACCACCCTGGGAATAGGGGCCGACCTGGACCCTGACCGGGCGTTGATTCAAGCGTTAGAGGAGGCCTACCTGACCTTCCTCGGAATGACCCGGTTCGCCAAGATGAAAAAGGATTTTCAGCCGGAGCCCGATTTCCGGGACATCAAAACCCCGACCCTGCATGCCCTGGCGCACGCCGTCTGCCCGGAACTTGGTTCCTCACTGGACTTTCTGACATCTTCGGATACCCAACTTTCCTTCGACGCCATTCCCAACCTGGCCAGCGGCAGTAAAGTGGAAAATGTAAAAACATTGGTGAAAATGCTTGCCGATAAAGGTTTCGATGTCATCAGCTACGATCTCACGACATCGGATGTTGACGAAGTGGGTTTCAAAGTCGTCCGTTCCGTTATCCCGGGGATGCAGCCGCTGGACATCAATCATGCCAGAAGATACCAGGGAGGCAGAAGGTTGTATGAAGTCCCGGTGCAAATGGGTCTTTTAGAAAAACCAAACAGTGAGGCGGACTTGAATCCCTATCCGCACCCGTTTCCATAACCAGATAAGGATCGATAACGATGGCCGGAATTATTATTCAACCCTCGGTTCTGGGGCCCAGGAAAGAGAACCCAACGACCTCAATTTCCGAGCTGTACCACGAAAACAGCAAACTGCATCCCTCCATCCCCACCGAGATGATCGCTCCCGGCAATTACACCGAAACCGAAATTCTGGCAATGGCCAGAGGCTACAAACAGTACCGGTTGGCGCCGCAAATCAAGCTCCCTGAAAAGGACAGCTTGCCAGCCAATGAGAAAAGCATAGATGAAGTGGTGGCCTCCCGAAGATCCGTCCGAAGTTTTAGCGACCAGGCCCTGAGCTTGAAAGAATTATCCAAACTCCTTCAGCAAAGTTATGGGATCACTGGAGAAATCAGCCTTCCAGATGGAGGAACGATCGCCCTGCGAGCTTCCCCTTCAGGAGGCGCCCTTTACCCTGCGGAAATCTATCTTGGCATCAGAAAGGTTGAAGGACTCGAGCCGGGAATTTATCACTACAACGTTCCAGATCACGCGCTTGAATTATTGATACCAGGAGATCCCACGGAAAAACTTCATGAAGCCTGCTGTCAGCAGGAGTATACCCAGCAGGCGGCGGTGGTATTTTTAATCTCAGGGGTTTTCCAACGCACCAAACGAAAATACGGCGAGCGCGGCTACCGCTATGTATTTCTGGATGTCGGCCACCTGGCGCAGAACATCTATATTTCCAGCACCGCACAGGATCTTGCCGTAATGACAACCTGCGGTTTTTTCGATGACGTGGCCAACCAATTACTTCGTATTGACGGAATCGATGAAGCGACCCTGTATGTGGCGTTTGTAGGAAAGAAAAAAGAAACAAAGGAATCCAAAACTGGACCCGAATAGTTGAGCAACGTTATTTCAATTGAGCAAATGCGTTTTCCGTGACGGCAATACCCAAAGCTTCTATTTCCCCTTTTGCAAGGGTCGACAACGTGCCGGTGATCCAGAGTTCTATCTTCCGATTCGGGTCGACGCGATGGTTCGCTTCCGCCAACTCCTGAATCCATTCCGCCGCCGGACGCGACCACACCCCATAATCTACGAGAAGAGCCATGACCAGCTTGTTGTCCTGAGTGACCGCCATGGGCAATCCACGAGTCGGGCCGATGACGAATTCCTTTATGGGAGAGATGTTCTCATTATATTCGGCAAGCAGTTCAGCGATCCGCTGGAACAGAAAGGCGTCTTCAAAAGACTCGGCAGAACCGGCCCGGTAGATGAACTTGTCAATGTCCCTGGTTCCGTTCATCGTATACAGCGCATCGACCAGAATGGATTCGTGCCGGGGAGAGTAATAAGGGTGTTCCAAAAATTTTTCGATCAGCCCTTCCCTGGAAACCATTTTTTGAAGTTTTTCCCGGTTTATTTTTCTAAGATCTTCCGGGGCATTATCCCGCAAGATCTGGTTGACGCGTGAAGAGCTTTTGGTCAAACTCAAAACCCTGACCGGGGTCATCGCCAGGCTCACGACCAGTCCCCCGCTGTAAGCCGCCCACGCAATGCTGTTGAGTTCACTTTGCAAAGCCTGATTGGTCGAATAAACATCCACCCCTAGCTGATAAGCAAGCTTGCGTTTGCTTTCGGAGAAACCGATCAACTCTTTGCCGACGTTGTCTTCCGCTTCCTCCCGGTTCCCCTGCACCATTTCTCCCACACGGGTGATGTAACGCCACAACCCCCTGGGGACGCTCGCCACGGTGTCCACAGGACTGGTGACAAGGTTTTTGGCAAAGGAGAAAGGGGCGGTTGCGGCGTTTTTTGCGGCTTTTCCAAACTCCTTGGTTTTTTTTAATTCCTCCATGGCCGCCAGGGCGTGAGCTTCCTGCACCCGTTTCCGAAGCGTGTCATCGCCCTGAATGTCCATAATGAAATAATCCGTATGGATACGGTATCGGTTGGTGAAGCCAAAAGTATCTACTTTTTCATCCACACGGTGATGCTTGCTTTTGAATAACTCTGGCGGCAGGTATTGACTGGCCTTAAGGATAGGAGGGTTTTCGTAATCCGAATCCCTTCCTTCGATGACCCGGGGTTGCGACAAAGTGTCAAACACGGATTGATTCTGATTGGGCGCCGCAAAAGCCGTCGTCCCACTGCCTTGCAGAACAAAAAGACAGATCAACACCCTGATTCCCCATTGTTTAAAGTAGAAAATTTTTCCCCACATGAGTCACTCATCTCCAAAAAACAATCCGCTTATCCTGGTATGGACCATGAAATCGAGTCTAGCACAGGTGCTCATTAAAAAACAAAATGCACCAAACGGTAAATCTTGATCGTGAGGAATAGTGATCCGACGGATGCAGGAGGTTTTGTTATGGGAGGCGGGTCAGTTCAAGGTGGGAGAATCGAAGGTGAAGAAGAATGTAGCCAGGAAAAGAATCGACCCCTTTGTAGACCCCTTTTGGGGATGAAGCGTCCGAGGAACGGATCGCCAGAAGAAGAATAGGTCTTCTATTTCAAGTCCAAACCTGTAAACGCTTTTCCCAACCAATCCATATAATTTTTGAGGAAAATAGGATGGAATGGCCCGTCTATATTTCAACCACCGTTTTGTACTCTCCTAAATCGACTTTAAGACCGTTGTCCTGACTTCTGGAACAGGGGACCGTGAAGGTTCCATTTTGAGTCAGTTGCAACATGCTTTGGAAATTCCAATACTGGTCATCTGGATAGATCGCGCTTGACGTGTTCACCTTTTGAATCAATTCAAATTTTTTATAGGGAACCGGTTCTGGATTGCCAGAAAAACTTTGTAGCATTTTTTTTGTGAGCGGAACCAGGCCATCTTTGACTTTTTGATAGGTGTTGCATAGAAATCCTTGCTTGAATATTTCTGTTTTAACCGTGTAGTCAATCAGGTTTGCCGCGGAACCTTCCGCGCCATTTCCGAAGTTTGCGGGACACAGAATCGCATCGGATTCAAGGGCGCTTCGGTCAAACAATTGCAGGACATAAAGGTCGGAGCAAATAAAAAAGGTTGTTCTGTATGTTTCACCGTTTTGCCTCAGAGCCACCTTGTTTAATCGTGAGTAGGGGGCCACGTTTATTTTCGGGGAACGAGCGTCGAGATGATTCATTTCAAAAGATTGGGGCGTGATTTTGGCCTGTGGTGAATAAACCTCCCCGGTCCGGGAAAAAATAAACAATGTATTGTAATTTGTGTTTGGACGGGCATCGGGCAAGTCCAGTCCACGGTGATTGAGTGTCGTGATAATTGTAATTTTTTTTTCGACAGCCCTCTGCGCTAAAACCCGGTAAGCTTTTAGCGACCCTTCCTGTGTATAGGCTCCAAATTCAGGAAACAGAAAAGTTTCTCCAGCCATCGCGGTGTCAGTCTGATCGAGGATTTCCTTAAGTTGGTTGTCCTCTCCAGACATGCCAAAGGTTTTCAGAGCAATTTTTAAAGCCATAACCAAGTGTTCAGTTTCCCATATATATTGGTAGGGTCTCAAGAGGATTATCAGAAAGAATCGAATTTATCCCGGTGCATCTATCCTGGGTTTTCATTAATTCACAACATAACTCGACTTCTTCCAAGGCCATATCGCTTATCCTTTTCTCAGCTTGCCAGTTTATCGTTTCATACTTGTTGACGAGATCAAAAACGGCTGTTACCGCGGCGGGTGCTATTGGCTTGCCTAAAATCTCTAACTGATTGCGTATGTATTGTTTGACCTCGTCCGGTTCCATTTGGCCATTGGAGGTTTTATTTTTTTTCAGTTTTCGGGACACTTCCTCAAGCAAATTTTGGTATCGGTTGGTATCGGTCCGCGTGCTGATCATTTTATCGAGCGTTTGTCTATCGACCAAATCGCGAATTTCGGCTGGTGGTCCAACCGCTGCGGCGGTTGCTATTTCCAGCGCTTGTTCAAAAATTGAATTCTGTGGAAAAATTCCTTGAATCAAACCCGCTTCCAACATTTGTCGAGCGCCAATTGGATCGCCCGTAGCGGTCAGGTAAAGGGTGTTTGCTTTTGTGGAACGGAGGAGGACATTTAAAATGCCATTCCATCCCGGGATGATACCCAGGTTGCTCTCTGAAAATTGAATGGTGGTTTCCGGAGTGCAAACACAGTATCGGGCCATCAGCGGCCACTCGACCGAACCTCCAAAACGCTTTCCATTCATAATGGAAACCGTCCTTTTTTTTCTGGAGAGTGCCTTGATTTTTAGATCCAACCGGGCGCCCGCCATTAAATAATCATGGACCTGATTGGAGTCGATCTTGCCCGCAAAAAGTCTGAGGTCCGCACCGGCGTGAATTTTACCTGTGGATCCGCAAAATATAATGAAAGATAAACCTTCCTCCAAAGCAATGTCGCCCACGGCTCGATCTGCTTCCCTTAAAACTTCGAGAGGAATGGTGTTGACTTTTTTGTCGGGGCTTTCGATTTTTAGCAGGATGCCTTTTTTACCGTTGTGTTCCACCTCTGAGGCTCTTACATAATTTCCTGACAGGATTTCAGACATGGCTATAGAGTATCTCTAGCAATTGATATTTTTTGGCTGTTGCAATCGCCGACCCCTTGTTTAAAGGGGTTGGCTCATGTCCCAGATCGAATTTTGCGAGACGCCCTACAAACCCTTTTGGGATTTATATTTTTTAATTTCCATATGAGCGATGGTGTTTTCCAACACCTCGGGAACGGCCTCTCCAAAATAATACAGCCAACTGTCCAGGTAATGCTTCATGGCCCGGTTTTCTTTTACCACTGAGCTTGCTCCCCATATTTTAATGAGGTAGTTGCAGGATTTTTGCGCAACCAGAGATGCCTTGAGTTTTGCGTTATTTGAAGCGATCACATAATTCCATAACAAGTTTTGATTCTCCGGGTCCAAATCAAACTGTTCTTTCAACCAGGCGGCCCGCAAAGTCATATCGCGCGCCGCGTTTATCTCCATGGACAATTCGGCTATCCTGGCTTTGGTTCGGTCATATTCGATTAAATGTTTTTGCCTGGCTTTTTTCCCTTCTACAGCATTCTCTAAAAATTCCTCGAAGGCTCGCTGGGCCAATCCCGTTGCCAAAGCCGCAATGGTAATGCGTCCGGAATTTAGCATTCTGATGGCATAACGCATACCGTCTCCGACGTTTCCAACCCGGTTCTGTATTGGAATCTCGACGTCCTTTAATACCAGCTCTCCAAAGGAAGAGTTTTCGACGACACGTTTTTCAAAGACCTGGCCGACTCTGAACCCAGGGGTTTCCCGCTCAACCAGAAATAAAGAAATCCGGTTTGAGGAATCGTCAGAGGTTCGGGCAAAGATGGCGTATACATTTGCAGTTTCCGCATTGGTGATCCAGAATTTGCTCCCATTGAGAGTGTAGCCGTTGCCATTAGAGTCAGCGGCCGCCCGGGTCGTCATTTCCTGCATGATGTTGGACCCGGAGGCGGAGACCTCGGACAAACAAAATGCGGCCAGCTTTTCTCCAGAGATTATTTGCTTGAGGGTCGCCAGACAATAATCTGACAAGTCACCGGATTCATGGTTGAACCGTAAACCTTCGCACACGGTGTTCGAGATGGCGTAACGGACCCCTATGCTTGGAGAGGCTTTTCCCAGTGTTTCGAGAAAAGAGATAAATAACGGGTAAGGCAGGCCGAGGCCTCCCAATTCCTCAGAAAAAGCCATTCCGACCAGTCCTGATTCGACAATCCGTTGATACACTTCCTGGGGAATTTTCTGCTGGCTTTTTATTTCATCGATGCTTTGTTCTATCGTCTCCCAATCAAAACGATTCTTATCCTTCAAAACGGATTTAATTTCGGAGAATGGGTTTTTAGCGCGCTGAACCTCTGTGTCCAATTCAGCCGGTAAAACCTTTTTTTCTACGAAGGTTCCAAAAGATTCCAGCATTTCCAGATAAGTTTTGTCGTTGTAAAGCATCTGGAGCCATTCTTTTTGTCCCTGGGTTATGTAGCTCATGGATCACTCCATTTTCAAATAACGTTCCAGGTCATGGTTGACCTTTTGCGGTTTATTTTGTTTCCAAAGATAAAACCCGGTTCCACACTTGTTTCCGTAGAGGCCTGCTTCGACCAGCCGGGTCAATAAAGGAGCGGGTTTAAACCGTTCCCCCAACTCATCCTCTAAAACGGAAAGAATGTGATGAGTGGTATCGTTTCCAATTAAATCTGACAGGACCAATGGGCCCATGGAATGATTCAGGCAATGTATGGCGCCATTGTCCACATCTTCTATGGTTGAAGTCCCTTCTCCCACGACGGTTATGGCTTCGTTGATGAAAGGCATCAGCATTCGATTGATCACAAAACCGGCCCGGTCCGAAGAATAGATGGGTTCTTTTAACAGGTTTCGAACAAATTTCTGAGTTTTATGGCAGGCGTCTTCAGAAGTTTTCAAACCCCGTATGATCTCCACTCCATGCATTAAAGGTACAGGATTCATGAAATGCAGACCGATGACATTTTCGGGATGACTCGTATTGGAAGCAATTTCGGTAATTGGAATGGAGGAGGTATTCGAAGCCAATATCGTCTGGCCGTCGCAGTGAGCGCTCAGTTGTTTGAATAATTTATTTTTTTCTTCACGGTCTTCAATGATCGCTTCGATGATGAGGAAGGAATCTTGCAGTCCTTCCAGGGTTTCTATAATGGAAACTCTTGCAATGGAGGCCTGAGCCGATTCCTGCGAGAGCTCGCCTTTGCTTGCCAGACGCTCCAGGTTTTTCTTTATCGTGACCAGGCCAGCTTGTTTTTTTTCCGGGTCGCTGTCGTACAAAACCACCTGGAAACCGTTTTGAGCCGCTGTTTGAGCGATACCGCAACCCATGGTTCCGGCTCCGATCACAGATATTTTATTCTCTCCCAGGATTGTTTTTTTCATTTAAAAAATTTCTAAACCCGATAGTTTTTGCTTTCGACATAACCTGAAGGAAAGTTTTCTAAAGCGGTTCCCAGAAGAACCCACATGACGTCGCTTGCATTTGATGCTGGCTTTTTCCTGAAAACCGGCCGGACTTCATCTCCTTTTTTCAGATTCTTATAATCTTCCGAAAGCACCATCCCCGCCACCAACGTGTCCAACTCGGTATTTTCATTGTCAGGTAAAATGGCTTTAATCCAGGCAACCGTTACTGGAAGTTGATCCATGAAACTGATGCCCGCAAGATCGACGGCGGTGGAAAGCGTTTCGACAATAAAACGGGTGTCTCCCGGCAGTTCCTGCCAATGGGTTGCTGCGTAACATTCCGGACAATCAGCCCGGGGAACTTGAAAGCGCAAGGGTTTTAGATCATCATGATCCTGGGCTTTATCACAGAAGGTATAAAGGAGCCGGGCCTGCTCTGCCTCCATGATTCCCTGAATATAACGAGATATTCCCCCGTAACTTTTCTTGTATTTGATATGGACTTCACGTTGAACGATCACCACATCCGTGTGTGCGTGTTGATAGGCTTTATCCTGGCGATTTAAAATCGTGTCCTTTACCGGCATATTCACCAACCCCTTTCTACTGTGGTGACGGTGATATCGCTCCCCGTTCCTGCGTGGCTATGGAACAGAGCGGTTTTAGGATCGGGGACCTGCAATTCAGGGTGCCCATATTTTTCTTCGATCTTTCCCTGCATTTGCCAGAGCACGTCCACCGCCTGGGTGTTTCCGGTTGACCCGACTCCATGCATCTGTCCAATCAATCCCCCCGAAGGATTTACGTACAAACCGTTTTCGCCTCCGATTTTAGGATTGATGGGGACCCTGCCATTTTCCACAGGCAAGTCATTAAATAATTTAGCGGAATCACCATAAGGCACCATACCCAGATCTTCCATGGTTTGAATGACGGAAATGACAAAGGCGTCATGAATTTCGATCAGATCAAAAACCTCCAGCGGTCTTTTACGAATCCCGGCCATTTCATAGGCTTTTTTAGCCGCCCATCTTCCCGCCCGGAAGGAATGCAGGCCCGGATATTCCAGTTCTTCATATAATTTACGATACTCGGGATCCTCTCGTTCATGCGGGAGCAGTAACTCGTCCTTTAATAGTCCACCCGGAGTTCTGGGCCTTTCTCCGGTCCGCATGCAATCCGTTCCGTTGCCCAATCCGGTGACAAAAACCGGCTTGTCCGTGAAGTTTTTTGCCAGATCCTCACTGGCAACGATGACGGCGGAAGCTCCATCTGTCATCAAACAACAATCCAGCCGGTAGGAAGGGGTGGCAACGATCCCGGACCGGGTCACATCCTCTATGTTGATAAAACCACTGGTGGAAGGCGTGGCATACGGGTTTTCATGAGAGGTTTGAGCCCTTCGGTTATACTGGGCATTGTTACGCATCATGACCGCTATTTTGGAGAAGGCATCGCGAATTTGTTCCCCGGTCACGGTTTTGCCAACAAAAGTATCCAGATAGGCCTGGGCCATTGCGGCGTAATAGAGTGGATAGTATCCGCCATTGGGAAAGTCGGTGACCGTATCGGAGGCCAGGGCGATGAATTCATTTCCCTGAAAGGTATCGACCTCGGACATCTTTTCATATCCAACCGCTATGACAATATCGGCCCGGCCAGAGGCAACTTTTTCGATGGCGGCCTGGACGCCCAATCCGCCGGTAGCCCCTCCTCCCACAACGCGATAGGACTCTACAGGATTGAATCCCAGATAATCACGGGTCAAGGCTTCCCCCAGGAGCTGGCCGGCAAAATGGTCCGCAAAATGAGTGATAATCACTCCCCCGCGTTCTCGAAGAAGTTTTCGGAATTCTTTTGGCTTGAGACCTAAATCACCTACCGCTTCTTTCACGGCTTGCATGGCCATTTCATAAAACATCAAATCCGGATTGGCCTTGGCGAAATAGTTCACTTTTCCGCCGGAAATGAGAGCGACTTTTCTGTTTAGCGACCCGGCCATAACAACTCCAAAGAATACCGACAGCTTTTTGGGGTGTGCCCAGAGTTCAGATTGAATTTTTCCAGGTGCTGATAAATTTTACTTCATTAATAAATATGTAGCCAAAAGAAAAAAATTGCCAATCGCTCTTTAATATACTTCCAGGGACTCTCCGCTTGTGTCACATGAGGCTTAATTAAAAAATTTTAATGCTTAAAGTTATGCCTGAAAATTAATTAAATTTCATTAATGCGGAAACGTTTGTAAAAAGCGATGTCTGCGGTGCGGGGATATGCCCTTTTCTCAAATAAACTTGAAAGTTGAAAAATGAAGCATAAATTTAATTATGTTGGGAAGAGAAGTTTAGCGCAAGACTCAGGATATGTGAATAACCTTCAAGGAATACCCTGATATTTCCTAATGATGTGGGCCCTCAAAACGA
This sequence comes from Nitrospinaceae bacterium, assembly GCA_021604505.1. Classification (NCBI taxonomy): domain Bacteria; kingdom Pseudomonadati; phylum Nitrospinota; class Nitrospinia; order Nitrospinales; family Nitrospinaceae; species Nitrospinaceae bacterium. The sequence goes on from BQJC01000001.1 coordinate 925,773, forward strand.
TAGAGGTTCCCTTATGAAATGCCGGCAGGCAAAAAAATATGAATTATAAGCATTCTCTGGATAAAAAAAAACAATCAGGCTCGGGGCTATTTCCCGTTTACCGTGAAAGGAAAAAACTGACTCTGGAAGAAGAGCGTTATCTCACTGTAGAGCGGCCCATTCATTTGACGGGAATCCAGGCTCTCGTCAGGCTTCCGTTCGACAATCTGAGACTACTGAAAAAGATTTATCCCGAAAAAAACTTTGCCTATTTCATTTCAGGGTATGAAGGCAGTCCTTTGGGTGGACTGGATATTAATTTCCGGAAAATATATCCCATTTTGAAGGATTGGAAAATCATCCATGTCCCGGCAGGAAATGAAGAAGCCGGTGCAAACATGATGTGGGGAAGTCAGCTCCATCGGCTGTTCGGGCCTTCCAAGGTGGATGGCGTCATCGGCGCCTGGTACGGGAAAGGCCCGGGCGTTCGAAGGATCGCGGATGTTCAGGATCATCTTCAAATGGCGGGGTTGGATAAATTTTGCGCCGCTTATTTCATGAGCGGCGACGACCATACCAGCAAAAGCAGTACGACCCCTCACCAGACAGACCTGATCCATTTTGCCAATCATGTTCCGACCGCTTATCCCGGCAATATCCAGGAAATCCTTCAGGTGGGTAAAAGAATCGTTCTGGCCTCTATGATTTCCGGACTGGGTATCAATTTAAAAGTTGAAACTTTTGTTTGCGATGGGTCTCAGGAATTCAGGTTGGATTCTGAAGAGGATTTGGACTTAAAGGAGAAATTTTTAAAATTTTCTCGGGACCGTGCGGATTACCGCAGGCATTTCAGCCCGATTCTACTCAAGCCTCGAGTCCTCATCAATGAGGAAGAGTTGTTTTATTCCAAGCTGCCGTTGATACAGGAAATCTCCCGTGAGTTCGGTTTCGATATCTGGAAGAACAAGCATTTGAAATCCGATTTTGGTATCGTCGCCACCGGAAAAAGTTATTACGATCTTTTGGGAGCTTTAAAGCAGTTACACATTTCGGAAAATGAAGTTGAAATATATAAACCGATGATTGTCTGGCCTCCGGATATAAAATCCTTTCGGGAGTTTGCAAATAATAAAAGAGAAATCATTGTCATCGAGGAAAAACAATCCTTCTTTGAGAACCACATCAAAAATGAACTTTTCAACGATGCCCACAAGCCCCTTATCGTCGGCAAATTTGATGAATTCGAAAAAACTCTTTTTCGGCAAAATGAAAACCTGGATGCGGACCTCATCGCCCAGATTCTGGGAAAACGTTTGGCCCACAGGGAACCTTTCAGGAATAGAAAAATTGAAAAGGTACTTGATGTTAAAGAGAAATTGGAACATGTTTCCAGCCCCATAGACATTAAACGGCCCCCGGCTTATTGTTCGGGTTGCCAACACCGTACCGCGCTGGAAATTTCGGGCCATAATGTTTTGGAGGGCACCGTTCAGTCAATGATCGTTGAAAATAAGGATCTGGATGGAAATCCAATGACTATTGAGATCACACCCAAGCATCTCATGGGCATTGGAATAGGGTGTTCCACCATGTCCATCATTGATAGTCTCGCCAGCAATCGGGCGGTCGTGGTGGGCCCCATGGAGAGCGAAGGTTTGCTGTGGATGGGCGCCTCTGCCTTCAGTTACCGGATTCATGCGGATCAGGGATGCGGTGACGGGACTTATTTTCACTCGGCGCGTCTTAATATCTCCTTCATCCGCGATGCCATCGAGCATTTGAAAACGCATTACGATATTGACGACACCCATCAAACCATGTTGTATGTGGACAACAATGTTGTGGCGATGACAGGCGGGCAACGCCCGGTTGGGCAGGACGACCCGGAGACGGCGATTGCCAATATACAAAAAGAAGGAATCCGGAATATTGCCGTGGTTGCGGAATATCCGGAAGAATTTCAGCATTTGAAAAAGAAGTATGGGATTGAGGTCTATCACAAGTCAGACACATTAAAAGTAAAAGAGGATTTTTCCAATAAGCCAGGGCTCAGTGTGATTTGGTACGTCCAGAAATGTGGAATAGAAAAAATTCGCGAGCGTAGAAAGAATCAGGACCTTGCGCCTAAGGTTCGGGTTCACGTCAATACGGAGGTGTGTGAGGATTGCGGAGACTGCGGTGTGGAAGCCAAATGCGCTTCTGTCTGGAAAACCGATACTCTGTTCGGTCCCAAAGTAAAAATTCATCAGTTCAGTTGCGTTCAGGATTACGCTTGCGCGAAGGGAGAATGTCCTTCTTATATCAGAGTCCACACCAAGTCGGGCAATCCCTTAAAGAAAGTGGATTTCACAAAAATAAGTCTCAGTCGCAACGATCTTCCCGATCCGGTCAGAAAAATCAATAAGCGAAAGATCTATGAAATCTATTCCATTGGAATCGGTGGGTGGGGACTGATGACAGCCTATGAGATTCTGGCAAGGGCGGCTACCACGGAAGGAAAGAATGTGATTAAAGAGGATGATACCGGTCTCTCTCAGAAAGGCGGAGAAATTCGCAACAGTTTAAAAATTTCTTTTCCGCTAAAGGAAATACACGAAGGATTTCAGATTGAAGCCGGTGGAGCTGACCTGTATATGGCCTCCGATTTGATCGGAGCAGTCAATCCGCAGAATCTCAGGGCCGCTTCCCGGGGGAATACCATAGCCGTCGTCAATACGGAGAAGGTGCCCACCATGCCCATGATTGTCGGTCATGATGTTTTTCCGGATGAAGAAAAGTTAATTGAAATTATAAATGACCACACCTCAAAGAAAAAGAACCTCTATGTCAATGCCACTGAAATTGTGGAAGGCCTTTTTAAGGATTTCAAACCCGGCAACCTCTTTCTTTTGGGGATGGCTTTTCAGAAAATTGAAAAATTTCCCATCGAACATTCCGAAAGCATTGAAGAAGCCATTCAGATAAACGGTGTGGAAGTTGAAAAAAACCTGCAGGCTTTCCGCTATGGCCGGTTGTATGCTGTTGATCCGAAAAGGGTGCTTAAACTAGCCCTGCCTCCCAAACGATCTTCTCAGAACGTGACGGAATCGCTTCTTAAAGGGATGAGTCATAAGAATCGTTTCATTTTTATTAATTTGTTAGGGAGAGTGCCTTTCGGAGAGCCGTTTGATAAAAAATTTGCTCGGGAAATTATCGAGCTTTTTAATTACCAGAGCGCAAAATATGCAGAACAATTTGTCGAAACCGTCGAGAAAGTTTACAAATTGGACCAAAACCGGTTTCCTTCCAAGGGCCTTCGGTTCACTCAAATAGTTTCGGATAATTTATATAAGGTCATGGCCTATAAGGATGAATATCGCGTTGCGGAGCTTCTGACCCGCACAGAGGAAATTCAAAAAATAATCGATCAATACCAGCCAGGCGAAATCCGCAAGTTTCGTTATCTCCTGCGGCCTCCAATTCTGGAGAACCTGCCCTTGGTAAAGGACCTTAATTACATTAAAGAAAAATTTGAAAAAAAGGAAAAATGGGAAGTCCCTGCCTGGATGTTAAATCTTTTGAAGCATTTTAAATTCCTGCGAGGGAAGGCCCTGGATCCCTTCAGCTGGGGAAGTGAAATACGAAAGTTAGAGATGGCGGCCGTTCCCCAATATAAAAAGAGAATAGAAATATTGCTTCATAATTTGAGCGATGCGAATTATCAGGAAGCTTGTGAGGCCGCATCCTATCCTAGTCTTGCGACCGGTTACGATAAAGTGAAGAAAAACCATTTTCACAAGGCGGAGGCGTTCTGGGTTCAAAAAAGCAACAAAGTTTTAACTTCCCGGCAATCTTTGCAATTTGAATTAATGACATGAGTCAGGGGGCATCATTCCCGGACCATTTGGTGGAATTTTTGCCTGTAGAAAACCGTTCGGGTGGATTTTGCAAAAATGGGTTAACAGGCAAACAACTTCAGGGAAATGACGATGCGTTCCATAGAAGAATTCTCCTATATTTACGGCGCGGCGCGAACTCCGATCGGAAAATTCAGAGGTGCGTTGTCCTCTCTTCCCGCACCGGAACTGGCGGCTTGTGCCATCCGGGGAGCCTTGGAGAGGAGCCAGATCGCCCTGGAACGGGTGGATGAGGTGATACTGGGTAACGTGTTGTCTGCCGGAATTGGGCAGGCTCCAGCCCGTCAGGCGGCTCTAAAAAGTGGCTTGGCGTTTTGTGTCGGCGCGACGACGATCAACAAAGTGTGCGGATCCGGTTTAAAGGCGGTCATGTTGGCGGATGACGCCATTCGTCTGCAAAATTCACGGTTCGTGGTCGCGGGGGGAATGGAGAATATGAGCCGGGCCCCCTTCTTCCTTCCCGCCCTTCGAGGGGGTTACAAATTGGGGAACAGGGAGTTGGTCGACAGTCTGGTTTACGATGGCTTGACGGATAGTTTTGATCATTGCCATATGGGTGAAATTGCAGAAAAGCTGGCCGGCACAGATGAAAAATATAACCGGGATGCGCAGGACCGGTTTGCCCTGGAGAGTTATCGCCGGGCAAGAAACGCCCAGCGAAAGTGCCATTTTTCGGATGAAATTGTTGCCGTCCCCATCTTAAAAAGTGGAAAAACCCAATGGATCGATAAGGATGAGCAACCCCATGCCAACGATCTGGAAAAATTTCTTAACCTGCCTCCTGCATTCGTCCCGATAAAAGGTTCCATCACGGCGGGCAATGCCTCTAAATTGAATGACGGCGCGGCGGCGCTGGTTTTAGGCCCGGCAGATACGTCCTTAAAGCCGCTGGCAAAAGTGGTGGCCCAGGCAACCCATGCACAGGCTCCCGACCAGTTTCCCACCGCTCCGGTCAAAGCCATCGAATTGCTTTTAGAGAGATGGCATTTAAAACGCGAACAGGTCGATCTTTTTGAAATCAATGAAGCCTTTTCAGTAGCTATCCTGGCAGTGTGTGACCAATTGAATCTGGACCCGGAAAAAGTGAATGTCAACGGAGGCGCGGTGGCTTTGGGTCATCCCATCGGAGCATCGGGGGCGAGAATCCTGGTGACTTTATTATATGCCTTGCAAAGACGAAAAATGAAACGCGGAATTGCCGCGATTTGTCTGGGGGGAGGCGAAAGCGTGGCCTTGGGAATAGAGATGATGTGAGAAGGGGGGGCTATAATTTTCTCCGATACAACCCAAACACTTCCTGCAGGGCAAGGGTCCATTCGTCCAGAGTGACATCCTTGACGATTTCCATGGTTATTTCAAAAACATTTCCCCCATTTCCAGCGATTTCTTTCAATTTCAGAATCTTATCATTCACCTTTTGATGATCCCGCTGGCTTTTGAATCGTTTCACATCTTCCACCCGCTTTTGTTTCATTTCCCTGGAAATTTCAACCCGCGGTATTTCTCTTGCAGAAACTCTTCCTTCATTATAGCGATTGACGGCAATGATTCTGCGCTGGCCTTGTTGAACCTGCTGGTCGTACAGTGCCGAGGAGCGAGCGATTTCATCGCGAAAAAATCCCTCCGCTTTCGCTTGGAGAGCGCCCCCCATTTCGTTGATTTGGCGAAAATAATCCAGAATTCCATCCAGCACCAGATGGTAGGCTTGCATCCTTCCGGAACTGTCGCTTAGAAAACCCATCATGTCTTTAAAACCCCCTGATTCTTCCAAAAGAATCGCTTGCGCATCGGTGGCTATACGCACTGCGTTTTCAGTGGGCGTGGTGATCGGTTCATCGTAAGAATTGCTGTGCAAGGCCTGGGGGTAGTTGAGCAGCGCATAAAATAATTCCAGAGCGGTCCGGGTGATATTGTTTAAAATTTCTCGTTCAAATAAACTTCTACCCGATGTTTGAACGTGAGCTTTGAGTTTTTGAGTGGAAGGATCGTCTCCTCCAAAAACATCTCTCATGGCTACCGCCCAGAATCTTCTGACCGCACTCAACAACGAGATGTATTCGAAATCCATGCCGGAAGTGAAAAAGAAAGGCAGGCGTTTGCCAATGGAATCGATACTCATACCCCTTTGCCGTGCTTCCTCGACATAAACAAACCCGTTTGCCAAAGTGAATGCGGCTTGTTGTATAGGGGAAGCCCCCTTTTGCTCGATGTGGTACCCACTGACATTGATCGGGTAATAAAGAGGAACATTTCCGGCGCACCACTCAAACATATCCATGGCCAGCTTGATGGATTTATCCAAAGGAAACAGAAGCTCGTTTTGAGCGTCGTCTTCCTTGCACGGATCGGTTTGGGAAGTGCCGCGAACCTTCAGTAAGTTCTGCCCCGCTTCCTTTGCCGCCTGTAGCCGGGCGGCTGTCATCCACAGAGAAGGACCATTGATGGTCATGGAAATACTGACGTTCGTGTCCAGGAAACCTTCATATAGTTTTTGCACATCCTGATAGGTGGTGACCGAAACCCCGCCTTCTCCGACATCGAAAAAATAATCAGGATTGTCCGCCCCCCTTCCCAAAAGGGTATTGGTATCGAATGCGGTGCTCAGGCGCTTGGATTGCTGGCACTGAGCGATGTAACGAAACCTCTCGTTGGTCAATTCAGGCGTTCCGAGTCCGGCAAAAATCCGGGTGGGTTCTTCATGGTCACGGATGCCGTCCGTGATCAGAAAAGATTTCTCATAAATGGATAAGCCATAAGGAAATTGACCCGGAAAACCCCATTCTCCCTGGTAACGGGCGATTTGCGCAGGGTGGTCGATTTGTGGAACAGCGATTGAAGGGATTTCCAAACCCGTAGGAAGTGGGTGGGAATTGAGGTTCTTAAGATTGCTGTCCCAATGTTTTTGTAATTGCTCCTGATACTTTCTTTCTGTTTTGGCTCTTTGAACGGATGATTCGATCGATTTATTATATTGTTCATTGGCCTGAATAATTGCAAGAATAGACATATCAGTGAAAATACCTGGTCAACGCGCTATACAATTGATTCACCCCGGGATTGTTGTGCTCGATGGCCGTCGTGAAGAAAAGATTTTCCTGATCAATAGTTCCCCGCAGTAAACTGGAAACGCGTCGTGCTCCCTGGAGCTCATTTTTATTCAGGACGACCAAGGTGCCGGGGATTTGAAGCATTTCTTCCTTGGCAATTTGGGTCGCGCCTCCCAAATCAGGAGTGGTCACATAAATAGCCTGGTCGACCAGATTCACGATTCCTGTATCCGGTTGCCCGGTTCCGTAGGTTTCAATGAAAATATCATACCCGGCTGTTTTGAGAATTTTGATGGTGTCGGGCAGAGCGCCGGAAATGCCATTTCCCGACCCTCGAGACGCCATGCTTCTAATAAACACCCGGCTGGTGTCGACCCAGTTTTTATCTGTCGCGTACATGAAGGCGATGCGGTCGGCCAATAACGCGCCGCCCGATGTGGCGGAAGTGGGATCCACTGCCAGAATAGCAACCTTCCTTTTCTCAGTTCGAGGGTCGTTAAAATATCTTAAAATCAGTTCGTCGGTTAAAGTGCTTTTCCCGGACCCTCCGCGCCCGGTGATGCCAATGACCACAGATTGATGGCTGTTGGGTTTCAATTTTAATAAACAACTTTCTAAATACCGCGACCGTTCTAACGTCTGTTTGACCAACCTCCCGTTTGCGCCCAGGGGTTCATTGAGAAGGCGATTGAACTGCTCCGAACCTTCATTCAGGTTGATGCGGCCTATTTTTTCCTGAAGCATGGAATCCAGTCGAGCCTTATCTTCAGCAAGGTTTATGAAAGCCGATAGCGCCAGCTTTTTTCCCCTTTCAACGTCGGCGATCAATGCCTCGGGTGAATCCGGTACGTTGCAGAAATCATAGTGGTCCTGAATGAACGGCACGCTCAATCCGGCTTCTCCACTTTTGAAAATTTTATCGATTCCGTTTTCCTTTTCAAGAAGGTCGATATCCTGAAGAGAAATGGTAGATCCGCCGCCACCGATCAAGTGAATAAAAGGATAGTTTTCAATTTTTAACCGGTCTCGGACCGCTTTGAAAAATGGGATATGCCCCCCGTTGTAGGAACTGATGCCAGCAAAATGGACCCCTTCCGTGAGGATGGCTTCAACAAATTTATCGACGGTCAGGTCATATCCTCCCAGTATGACTTCGATTCCCGCCTTTTTGAGGACATCCGCAACCACCAGAATAGGGGCGTCGTGCCCGTCATTACTTTTGATTCCGATAAATCCGCGGATAATATTCTTTGTCATAGAAAAATATAAATAGAGTTTTTCCGGATCAAATTTGAAAAAGCAAAAAGTCGGATCACCGTTTTCCCAAGGGAATATAGACTCTCTTTTTTGTCATTCCATGCCCGGTATATTCCTGAGTGGGCCGGTAAAGAGGTCCCTTGGCTTTTCTTTGTCTGGCGTTATTCGCGACCCAACCGAAATGCCTGCTGGCCTGGAAAATAGGGGTGTTCAGGATTTTTGGGATCCCGATGATTTTAAGGATTAAACAAATAGGCAAATCCGCATTGGGCGTGCGGTTTTTTTCCTGCAGCATGATACGGCTGATGATGTCGTAAATTTCAAAAAAATGGCTCATGCCTTTTTTTTCAGCGAGTGGACGGCCGATTTTTTCGGCAATTCGCACCCGCGATTCCACATTGTGTTTGTAATGGCCCAGGCGGTGGCCGAAGCCAAACACAATTTCCTTTTTGTTCAGCTTATTGAAAATATATTCCTTTGCATTTTCGGGTTTTCCTATTTCGTCAAACATGCCGGCAGCGATGTCATTGGCTCCCCCATGCCGGACGCCTTTGAGAGAAGTCCCCGCGGCAATCAGGGGGCCATAAGGATCGGTCATGGAAGATTCGACCACCAGTGACGTGAAAGTAGAACAGTTGATGGTATGGTCCAGATAAAGAATCAGGACAATATTCAGGGCCGTTGCCAAATCCTCCTCCGGTGTGATGCCCAGCAAGTGCAAAACATTGGCGGCGTACCCAAGGGAGGAATCGGGCGCAATAGGCGCTTCCCCTTTTTGGATGCGATAACCGCTGGCGATGATCGCAGGGATTTTTGCTCCCAAATGCATCCCTGCTTTAAGAATGAGATTCGCCAGTTTTTCATCGCTTTTCGGCATCTGCCACGCCGCATTCCCGTAGTCTGCGTCAAACATGCGTGCAAAAGAAAGCGTTGTCATGAGAAAATCCATCATATGCACACCCTTGGGATAGGTCTTTATATGACGTTGGATGGGTTCTTCCAAGTGCGCGTGGTTTGTCAGTTCCTGGCAAAAAGATTGGAGTTGTTTCTGGTTGGGTAGTTGGCCTTCAAGGAGCAGGTAGATACTTTCCTCAAAGGAGCCTTTTATCAAATCATAAATACTATATCCCCTGTACAGTAAAACGGGTAACCCATCATCATCCAACCGGGTTAGGGAAAGGTCGGAAGTGCATACGGGAATTCCATCCAAACCCGTGTCCAATGTATTTAATACTTCAAGTTTCTGGCTCATAATTTAAAATTGAATTTATTTCAGCTCGGTTCATCATGTCCTGCACAAGTTCTTCCTGGCCGCCCAACTCACTCAACCTAGAAAGAAACCCTTTGGTTTGACCGGCGTGGTAACGAAATAAAGAGGCTGGAAAAATAACCAGGTTGTAATTCATTTCTTCAAACTCCCTGATCTTGATGAACGGGGTTTTTCCAAATTCGGTCATGTTGGCCATCAGAAATCCCGGAACCTGGTTCCGATAGGTCGCAAACTCTTCTTTGTTTTGCAGGGATTCGGGAAAGACCATATCCGCCCCTTGCTGAAGGTAAAAGACGCCGCGTGAGATACTTTCCTGCAATTGATCCTTTTCATCAATGTTCTTTGCGCCCCGTGCGTCCGTTCGTCCGATGATGATAAAATCAGGGTCAAGCTGATCCCGGGCGGCGCAGGCGATTTTGATCTTGGCTCCCATTTCCTCCCTGCAGATCACCTCCTTGCCGGGGAGATGTCCGCATCGTTTGGGAAAAACCTGGTCTTCAATATGCAATCCAGAGAACCCGGCCTCAATATAATGGCGTACTGTTGTTTCAATATCGTCAAAACCGGTGTCCGCATCGCAAACGATGGGCAGTTCCACCGCTTTTGAAATCCACCGGCCCATGTAAAGAAAATCTGCCATTCCCAGGGTTCCGTTGTCGGGCAGGCCCAGACTGTTTGCCAGTCCCGCTCCTGAAATATAGATCCCCGGAAAACCGTTTTGTGCCATTTGTCTGGCAACGAATGCGTTGTAGGCTCCGGGCATAACCAGAGTTTTCCCTGTGCTGAGCATTTTTCTCAGGTTTCTGCTAGACATATTCATAAACCACACCCATTTGCATGAGTTCTTCAATATTTCGAAGTTCATCAAGATGCCAAATCGCTGCAATCATTTTGTCCTGCTGGTCCTGATTTAAAAAAGGCGCTGTCGAAGACCTGAATTTATTTTCCAACTCTTCTCTGCTTAACGGACGATTGGGATGTCCCCTGGGGTCCTTCACTTCCGAGACATACTCGGTAGCGTCAACAAGGCGGACCCGCACTTTATTGGGAAAAGATTTTCCATAAATTTCGGTGTATTCTTTTTTCTCTGACACGGTAACTTTATTTACAAGCTCCAGCAGTTTGGGGTTCTCAAGATGGGACTTGTCAAATTGTTCCAGGGATATTTCTCCGTCCATGAGCGCGACCGCAACAATGTAGGGCAAGCTATGGTCTGCCGTTTCCTTGGTTTTGGGAGCCCACTTATCTGCTTCCTTGCCAATGATTTCGTAGGAATGAAAACTGGTTTCAACATGAATTGTTGAAATTTTTTGAAGATTCTCTTCGCCCAATTGTTTTCTCAAATCCAGGGCGGCCCATACGGCGCTTTGAGCGTGGTATTCGGCGGGGAAGTATTTGATATAAGTGTCAACCATTTTGAATTCACTGTTTTCCTGTCCGCCAAAAGAAGGCGCCAGATCGAATTCACCCTGAATAATCTGGTTGATGAATCCATGTTGACCTTCAAAAATATCACTGGGACCGGTAAAACCATATTTTACGTAAAGGCAGGCCTGGATAGCGTTTTGCGCGGCTTGCGCAAAAGCGGCGGCTTTCCATTTGGAAATGGTTCCGACGCGGGTTTGCCTCAAAAAATTACCGGTGGTCATCGCAATGGCCAGCGCGTCACGGATCTGGTTTTTTGTAAACCCCATTAACTTTGCCGCCGCCCCGGCGCTGGATATGGAACCATAGGTCACATGATCCCATCCTTTCTTTCGAATCCCGGCGGCATCGCAGAGACGACAATGCAGTTCATAGGCCAAGATCGTGGAGAGGATAAAATCCTGACCCGATTTATTTTCTGATTCGGCAACCGTCAAGGTGGCAGAAATATTGTCGCTGGGATGAGCGGGTTCACGATTAAGATAAGTGTCATTCCAATCGAGAGCCCGAATCATGGTTCCCAGGTAAACGGCGGCATGATCCACCGGTGCCTTGTGAGAGGTTCCCAGCACCGTGGCTCCATGAGGGGAGGAAGAGGCGATGGCGAAATTTCTCATCGCCGTTACCGGTTCGGTAGGGTACGATGCATAAGCAACCGCCAAACTATCCAGGAGCCTTTCTTTGGCGGCTTCTATCGCTTTTCGGGTGAGATCCTTGTATTCCAGGCCGGCGACATAGTCAACAATTTGAGATTCAAATTTGTCCATATTTCACCCCGCATCAATAGTATAAATATAGGGATTGAAAATTGGATTGGCACCCCCAATTTCATCGAAACATTAATATTTTTTAATGATTCTATTGGAGAAAATTTTGCCGATCCTACCTCCTTATGGGTATGACGTTTTTCGAACCTATCGACAACCGGCGACTCTTGCCATTGGGAGGAACGATGACTGCTGTCTACGTGGGGTGGAAACGGGATGTGAAAGCGGCTCAAGCCGCAATCGAAAAACCATGAAGCCCTTTCATTCTGGCTGATTCATGGGCGTTTTTCATTCGGCATATCACTTCTGCACGGGTACTTTTGGCCTTTCCTGCAAAAATTTTATTACTCTATTGTAAAAGCCTGTTTGGGAATATAATTTAAGTAGTGGTGATACCGTTTTCCTTTTTCCTGAGTTTAGTTTTGGCGGAAAATTTTTGACACTTTGCAGTCCAGGATGTTTCCAAGCTCTAAAAGGCAGATCCCTCTTTCTTGAACGGGAGTTGGTATTATGGATTCTGAATCCCCCTTGGGCATAAAAAGAATATTTTCGTTTGAGTTCGTGGTTGATTATTTTGATCGAAGTCGTGATTTTTATATCAACAAATTGGGGTTTCATGAAACTCATAGATCGACCCATGAATGGGAGGAAATTTTCTTAAGCAAAGGGATCTATTTTTCTGCCAATAAAATAAAGGTATTGGTTTCTTCACCCCTAGCTTCGCACGGCTATACGGCGCAGTTTTTAAAGACACTTTCGCCTGGAGTGCGGAAAGTAACTTTTCTTGTTGAAGATTTACAGCAGACCGTTCGCTTCCTGAGAGATCATGACGCTACCTTTGTTCACGAAGAAAAGGAGGTTGAGACCCGGGAAACAAGCCACCGTTTTATTACCATTGCGACTCCCATCGGTTTTCTGGAATTCTCTTTTCTTGAAATTTGCGGAGATGAAACGTTGATTCCCATGTTTGACATGTTGCATCCCTCGCAAAGTTCCACCTCCGCCATTAAAAAAATCGACCATTTGACCATAAACGCCCGCACTTTATATCCGGTTGCCAATTTCCTGGAACATACGATGGGAATGAAGGAGTACTGGAGGGTCGCATTTCATACACCGGATTACAGTTCTGGAGAAAAAGGAACCGGCCTGACCTCAAGGGTGATGTGGGATCCTGCGAGCAAAATTAAATTTGCCACTAATGAACCGTTATCGCCGCATTTCAACCAATCTCAGATTCAGACTTTTATTGATCGAAATCATGGGGCCGGCATTCAGCACATTGCTTTTTCCGTCGATTCTATAATAGAGGCAGTCAAGACGTTTAAAAACCGGGGCATTGAATTCCTGGATATCCCGGACTCCTATTATGAATTACTCATGGATAGATTACGAAAATACAACGTCGAACATATTGATGAGAGTCTGGATGATTTAAAAAATAACCGCATTCTGGTCGACGGAAAAGATGGAAAATATCTATTGCAGATTTTCTTGAAAGACGCTTCGCTTCTTTACGCGGAGGATCACGCCGGACCTTTTTTCTATGAAATCATTCAGCGGAAGGGACATCAGGGGTTTGGAGAAGGAAATTTCAGGGCGTTGTTTGAGGCCATTGAATCTCAGGAGAATCAACCGTGAGACTGCTGCGTTATATTTCCGAAAAAGAGGAAGCGAAACATGGGGTTCAAGTTGGGGAATCCATTTACCAGCTCAAAGATATGACAACCATCGAAGCGCTTGAATCCCTTGAAGAAGGGAGTGAACGATGGAAAAAAATTCTAGAGCAGACGCCTGTTCCTCTCGACAGCGTGTCTTTTCTGCCTCCTGTTGAAAATCCTGGAGCTTTTATGGATTTTTATACCTTTGAACAGCACGTTAAAACCTGCCGGGGAAAACGGGGTTTGAAGATGGTCCCCGAATGGTACCAGTTTCCCGCATGGTACAACGGATCGACAAGGTGTTTTTCTGGAAATGGAGCGAAGGTGGACTTTCCCGAAGGAGAGACCAAAAAGGATTTTGAACTCGAATTGGCAGTTATCATTAAGAAAAAATGTTTTCGCGTGCGCGAAAAAGAAGCCTCAAACTACATTGGAGCTTACACCATCGTCAATGATTTCAGCGCCCGCGCACTTCAGGAAAAAATCATGCGTATTGGCCTGGGTCCTGCCAAGGCAAAAGATTTCAACACAGGGTTGGGGCCTTGTCTGGTGACCCCGGATGAAATTATTGATCCCAGGAATTTAACCATGCGTGCATGGGTCAATGAAGAACTCTGGTCAGAAGGGAATAGCGGGTCCTCGCATTTTACTTTCGAACAAATGATTGCCTACGCTTCTGAAAATCAGACGCTTTATCCGGGAGATATTCTTGCCAGTGGAACGGTAGGGTCGGGTTGCGGTTTGGAGCAGGACCGCTTTCTGAACAAGGGGGACAAGATCGTGTTGGAAATCGAAAATATAGGAAAGCTCACTCATTGGATAGGATGACTCATGTTTAGATACCTTCGTTTTGGCACATTGCCTCCCATGCACCATATTTCCCATTATTCTTCCGATCAAAATTTATTAAACGAATATTGTTTTACCCGCCAGGGTTTTGAAGATCGTTATTCCATTTTGTATTTTCACAATCCCCCGACCCGGGAAACGGAAATTGATTCTTTCAATGACGCGACATGGTCACGGTCTTGCCAAAGAAAAAACCCCATGCTTCAGCGAAGGCATTTCAAAAGCAATCAATATGATTCAGGAAAAGGGTTTATATCCGGTCGAGTGTCGTTAGCCTTCAATGAAAATTTGAACTATGGGTTATGCCATCCCGAAGGGCAGGAAAGTTTCTTTTTCGCCAATAACGATGCCGATGAACTTTTCTTTCTGCGGGAAGGAGAGATAGAGTTGCAGTCGCTCTTTGGGAAAATCTCGTTGGTTGCGGGAGATTATTTGATCATTCCCCGGTCTTGCCCCTATCGATTTAATTTTTCCAATAAACCCCGTCTTATATTTGTTGAGGCAAACCGGGGAATGGGTATTCCTCCAGAATATTTGAATGACAGTGGGCAGTTCAATATGGACGCGCCCTATTCCGAGAGGAGTTTTAAGACGCCAGAATGGGATGCCGAGCTTTTTTCCTCGGATGAGCCGACCACCATCATCCGCAAACGCCAAAACCGATTCACTCGCACCTTTTACTCAAAGAACTATTTTAAAATGTCAGGCTGGGATGGGTATGTCTATCCCTTTGCGATCAATCTAAAGGATATTCAACCCAAAACCGGCCGGGTGCATTTGCCCCCTTCGTCCCATTTGACTTTTTCAGGAACGGGGTTCGCGGTCATGAGTTTTCTGCCAAGGGTTCTCGATTTCGATGACCGGGCCATCCCGTGCCCCTTTTATCACTCATCGGTAAACTGCGACGAGTTGCTCCTCTATGTGTCTGGAGAATTTACCAGCCGGAAGGGAATCGACAAGGGGTCCATCAGTTTTCATCCTTCGGGCATTCCTCACGGGCCGCATCCAGGTATGTACCCAAAATCGTTGGGGAAAAAGCAGACAGATGAGCAGGCCGTCATGGTCGACACCTTTGACCCGTTATTTTTGACGGAAGAAGGTGAAAACATCGAAGACTCCGATTATCCGAACAGCTGGAGAGAGGACCCGTCATGAGTGATCCGAAAGAGTTTTTGTCGATCCACCCCAAGGAGCACTTCTGGGTGGATGTTTATCATTTTATGAATTCGGTGGTTCAGCCTCGTCCAATTGCCTGGATTTCGACCGTTTCTGAAACTGGAGATTTTAATCTCTCGCCGTTCAGCTATTTTAATATTTGTTCGATGAATCCTCCGGTTATTTCCAATGCCATCTTTTACAATCGTGACGGTTCCGAAAAAGATACTTTGAGAAATATCAAGGCGACGCGAAAATATGTTGTGGGCGCTGTATCCTTTGAAAATGCGAATAAAGCCAATATCAGCTCAGCGCCCTATGACCCAGAGGTGGATGAATTTTTGGAAGCCAAAGTCTCTTTCAGCGACCGTGGATCAGATGAACCCAGGTTGATCGCCGATAGTCCGGTCAATCTGCTCTGCGACCTCAACCAGACGGTTGAATTGGGAGAGGGGGCCGGAGTCGGAACTCTGGTGCTCGGCAATGTACGTGAAATTTTACTTTCAAAAGCTTTGTCAAACGTCGATTGGAAAAAGGGGCTGCCTCCCGAGATCATGAAAAATGTCGGAAGAATGGGAGCCGATTACTACACCAAAACAACAGACCTGTTCCAATTGGGCCGACCGGATAAAAAATAATGAAAACGGACTTTTCATATATCTATAGCGCTGTTCGCACCCCTGTCGGAAAATTCAATGGGGTATTCTCTGCGGTTCCGGCGCCTGATTTAGCGGCCATTGCGATTGCAGAAGCTTTGAACAGAAGCGGTGTGCCCGGCAGTGACGTTGGCGCCGTGTATTTAGGCAATGTGCTTTCAGCCGGATTGGGCCAGGCCCCGGCCCGTCAGGCGGCCTTAAAGAGCGGGTTGCCCAATCATGTCGGTGCGTGCACTATAAACAAGGTCTGCGGTTCCGGGTTGGAAAGCGTCATACTGGCAGATCAGGCGGTGCGTTTGGGTCAGGCTGGCTTTGTGGTTGCGGGGGGAATGGAAAGTATGAGTCGCGCGCCTTTTTTGATTCCTCACTTACGCAAAGGGCATAAACTGGGAAACACAGCCGTCATCGACAGTATGATTCATGATGGTTTGTTGGATTCTCATAAAAACAGGCATATGGGTGAGCTTTGCGAAGCATTGGCAAAGCAGTTTGCCTACTCTCGTAACATTCAGGATGCTTATGCCATTAACAGCTATACCCGGGCCCGAAAGGCGCAGGAATCTGGAATATTTGCCAAAGAAATTGCCAATGTTTCGACCCTCGAAAAAGGCCATGAGAAAATCATAACCAGGGATGAACAACCTTTTGCAGACAATCTCGATGAGTTTCCTTTTTTGCGTCCGGTATTCGATAAAGACCAGGGAACCATCACCCAGGGAAACGGAGCTAAGTTGAATGATGGGGCCGCGGCATTGATCGTTGGAAAAGAAACAGCGAATTTAAACCCCATTGCGAGAATTACGGCCTATGCCACACACGCCCAGTCGCCCGAAACATTCGCTTTGGCGCCGGTGGAAGCGATCAGAAAGGTTTTGTCAGAGAACCGATTAGGCGTCGATGACATCGACCTGTTCGAAATCAATGAGGCGTTCGCCGTTATGTCCCTGGCTGTCAACGATCTGCTCTGCCTGGATCCCGGAAAAGTAAACGTGCATGGAGGTTCGATTGCTCTGGGCCATCCCATTGGGGCGACCGGAGCGCGAATTTTGGTGACATTGATCAATGCTTTGCAGGAGAAAAAGTTAAAACGTGGTTTGGCCAGTCTATGCATCGGGGGAGGAGAGGCCATCGCCATGATTATTGAAACAGTTTGAACTCCATGCAAAATAATAAACGACCTCGCCGCAAGCGAACGGGGTATAAGACAAAGGGTTTCATTTAAAAGCCGTGGCAAGCCATGGGGTATAAACCCCGCTGGTGGGAATAACTCTCTTTTCAAAAGACCGAGTTTATTATGAGCGCCATTCTCTGGGAACCCGGCCCGCAAACGATCAGACAATCAGGAATGTTTCATTTTTTGAAGGCCGTCAATCAGGAATTTTCCCTGTCCTTAAAAACTTATTCGCAACTGCACCAATGGTCTATCCAGCATTATAAAGATTTTTGGAATTTCTACAGCAACTACTCCCAGATAAAATTCAACCAACCCGCAGATCGTGTTGTCTCGCAGGACTCCATGCCAGGGTGCCGCTGGTTTGAAGGCGCGGAACTCAACTATGCTGAAAATCTCCTTCAGGCCGCGCCGGAAAAACTAGCGATTATCAGCAAATTAGAAGACCGTCCGTTGACGTATTTGACTTACGGCCAATTGAAAAAGAGCGCGATTCAATTTGCATCTGCTTTGCAAACAACGGGCATTAAATCGGGCGATTGTGTCGCGGGTTATCTTCCCAACATTCCCGAAACCTTGATCGCTATGCTGGGATGCGCCTCCATAGGAGCCGTTTGGACTTCTTGTTCTCCGGATTTTGGCGCCCAGGGCGTGATAGACCGTTTGGGCCAAATTCAACCAAAAATATTGATTGTCAGCGATGGTTACGCTTATAACGGAAAAACTTATGCTTTGGAAGAAAGAGTTAAAGCGATTGCCGCGGAGGTGAAAAGCCTAAAACATCTAGTCATCATCCCGCTTTTGAAAGATTCGGCTAACGTACCGAGTTTTCCCATTCCTGATGTCACCCGTTGGCAAAGTTTTATAGATAAAGGAAGTTCGGAAGATTTCGTGTTCCAATCCTTACCCTTCAATCATCCGCTTTTTATTTTGTATTCCTCCGGGACCACAGGATTGCCCAAATGCCTTGTTCATGGAGCCGGCGCCACTTTGTTGCAACACCATAAGGAACATGCGTTGCACACGAATATCGGCGCGGAAGATGTGGTTTTTTATTACACCACCTGTGGATGGATGATGTGGAATTGGCTCGCGTCGGTTTTGGCGCAACAGGCGACCATTGTTCTTTATGATGGGTCTCCCGGATATCCCTCATTGACTCTGTTATGGGAATTAGTGGATGAAGCCAAAATAACGGTTTTTGGAACCAGCCCCAAATTCCTTTCCTTGAATCGAAAAAAACAAATCAGTCCCAAAACAACAAGTGAACTTTCAACCTTGAAAACGATATTGTCTACAGGGGCGCCCTTAAGTGAAGAAGAGTTTTTCTGGGTTTATGAACATGTGAAAAAAGATGTCCAATTGTCTTCCATCAGTGGAGGCACAGATATCGTTTCGTGTTTTATGCTGGGCAATCCCATGTTGCCTGTAAGATCGGGGGAAATCCAGTGTATCGGCCTGGGGATGGATGTTGTTTCCCTGGATGAAAACAACCGTCCCGTTAAAAATAAAAAAGGGGAATTGGTTTGTCGGACTCCAGCGCCCTCCATGCCACTTTGCTTTTGGAAGGATGTGGGCTATAAAAAATACAGCCAGGCCTATTTTAATAAACTGCCGGGAATGTGG
The DNA here is from genome assembly GCA_021604505.1 of Nitrospinaceae bacterium. NCBI lineage: Bacteria > Pseudomonadati > Nitrospinota > Nitrospinia > Nitrospinales > Nitrospinaceae > Nitrospinaceae bacterium. Next base: position 944,532 of record BQJC01000001.1, read on the forward strand.
ATGCATGGGGATTTCATTGAAATCAAAGATCATGGCGGGGTGGTGGTATTTGGAAGAAGCGACGCGACGCTTAATCCGGGGGGCGTGCGCATAGGGACCGCGGAAATTTATAGAATTGTTGAACAGCTGGATGAAGTTCTGGACAGCCTGGTCATCGGCATAGAAGAAGATAATGACGTTCGGATGGTTCTTTTTTTAGTTTTGCAGGAAACAATCCAACTGCGAGAAACTCTACAGGATAAAATTAAAAAAATACTGCGGGAAGAGGCAACACCCCGTCATGTGCCGCAAGAATTGTTTCAGGTTAAAGAAATCCCAAGAACCCTGAATGGCAAAAAAATGGAGTTAATGATCAAGTCGATTTTTCAAGGGGAATCAATCCCTAATCAAACGGCTTTGGCCAATCCGGGATGTCTCGCCGAATTTGAAAAGATCAAATCAAACAGGCGGGTCGGCTCAAAAACCCTTTAGGTGGCAACAGAGGTGCTTGAATTTTTTCGCGACTGGTCCAGTCCAACCCAGAAGGTATAAATGGCATCCAATGCCTGATGGCCTCCTTGTAAAAATTTTTCAAAATCGAAATCAGGTTTGTAATAAGCATGTTTCATTTCTTCCAGGACATTGTCTCCATGGCCTTTTTCACTGTTAAAGTGAAATTGAAAAAAATCGAGTGGGATTTCTTGATCTTTTTCTAAATGGTTTTTTGCATTATAAAATTCAATGCCCGTGATCAGTTCTTTCCAAAAATTATGGGATTCCTGCTCCACCCCTTTCCCAATACCCCAGGCCGCCCAGGTTTCGATTGCATAGCTCGCGCCGCGGCCAAATTCCCCGTCTTTACTTCCATAAGTAAATTCAAGACCTTTGATAAACTCTTTTGTGTGAACGGAGGCGGATTCCCAGCTTCCAAGTTTTTCCGGATTCAGGTTTAGCGGGCGGGCGGTATCCCTAAGCCAGTTGATATGAGCCCAGCGGGTTTTGAATGGTTGATCTTCCGTTGAGCCGTCGGGATTGATTCCAACGCCCAGTTCATTTGCCAAAATATATCGTGCGTGGGTTTCAGCCTCCAGGTCTGATGCATTTAGAACCCTCATCAACTGGGCCAGCAAAAACCATTTAGAAAACACGGCAAACTGTTCAAACAAGTCAATTAACTGCCCTTGGGTCGCCTCCCCATTTTTGAACCATTTGCAATAAGGATTGTCAACGATAACCGGGTGACCGTGGATTTTATCCTTCACGATCCACCAAAAATCCTCAAAGGGTTTTCGTCTTGGAGCATTCATGATGCACCTCTTGCGTTAGTCATAAATAGACAATCTTGCGCGGGGAATTTTCAATCTTTATCTCCTGCACATTAAAGAACCGATTCTCCCCTCATACAAATATTTTACTCCGGTAAAAAGTCAGAGGAAAGTCAATTAGGCATGTGAAATTTACATTTTCCAAACGCCAAAAGGCGAATAGCAAGGTCGAAAAAAAATCATTTTTCGGCTCATGAAACACATTGAAAATTCGAAAGTTAACGTCCAACCTGATCCCGATTGAATTTTCGAGGGGCCCATAATTCATTCAACAACGGGTGCAAAGTGAGCGGAAAAACGGCTTGGAAAGGGAGGTTGTTTGCTGATTCGATAGCCTTGAATGCTTGCACCATTTTCCCAGGCAATGAAATGCCGGCCCTCAGTGGACTATCTTGTTCGATTAAACGATTTGAAGAACTGGGTGGTCGAGGATGAGCAAGCCCGAAGGGATGTTAAATGGAAACTAGTATATTTAATATGCTAAAAATAGGGTGTACATGGAAAGCATTTCGATTTCGCGACCCTTCTGGCCAATAATCGATTAAACTGGCGGTATAAAACCTCACGGGGGATGCCACAATGAGCCGTTGTTAGACATAAGAAATCTTCTCCTATACCTGGAGAGAAGATTGCAATGGGCAGCTCAGTTACCGGAAATAGAGTCCATCGATTTTAGCCCGATGCGGCTTTACGAGGACCGAACCGGTGTGTTGGGCGCGAAAGTTTTGAACAGGGGGGTTCCAAATGATGAGCCATTATATCGACAATTTTTCGGATGATCTGGGTCCAGAAAAGGTCATCCATATTTATGAGCCAAAATCGAAGTTGCGCGCTATCGTGGTCATCGACAACATTTCGCTTGGACCTGCCGTTGGCGGTTGCCGGATGGCAAAAGACGTGACCACACAGGAAGTATTTCGTTTAGCACGAGCCATGACGCTTAAGAACGCTCTGGCCAATCTTCCGCATGGAGGTGCAAAATCAGCCATCCTCGCGGATTCCGGAACCGACGAAAAGGAAGCGCTCATGCGCAAATTTGCACAAGCGATCAAAATACTCACCGATTACATTCCCGGACCAGACATGGGTACGAATGAGGAATGCATGGCGTTTGTCCATGACGAAATTGGCCGGGCGGTTGGGCTTCCCAAGGTTCTGGGCGGTATTCCTCTGGACGCACTGGGAATGACCGGATACGGTTTGAGCGTTGCGGCCAAAGTGGCTTCGGATGATATTTCACTTACCCTTGAAGGTGCCAGAATCATTATTCAGGGCTTTGGCAATGTCGGCAAGGCCGCCGCGAAATATCTCGGTGACCTTGGCGTGAAGCTGATCGCAACCTGCGATTCGAAAGGAGGGATTCATAACCCGGACGGTATCGCTATTGAGCAGTTGATCAAGGCCAAAGAATCCGGAGTGATCGTTTCGAAATCGGGATTGGGAAAACCGGTGAGTAATGAAGATTTGTTGAATATCGAATCGGACATATTTATCCCGGCGGCGCGGCCAGACGTGTTTACGGAAGCCAATCAGGAGAAATTGAAAACCTGGCTGGTTTTGGAAGGCGCCAATGTTCCGATCACGCCTTCTGCAGCTGAAAAAATGCACAAGAGGGGAATCGTGATCGTTCCGGACATTATAGCCAACTGCGGCGGAGTGATTTGCGCGGCTACCGAGTACCAGGGCCTCACTGAGTCCAATGCTTTTGAGCGTGTCGAGGCCACTGTCACGAGCAATACCGATGAGTTGCTAAAACGCGTTGTCGAGGATGACCTCCCGCCTCATGAGATTGCTCTAAAAATGGCGCGCGAGAGAATCGCGAAAGCCATGTCCTATAGGTCTCGTATGTAGCAAACAGTGAGGGGTGAAATCGGAGCGGAAGTCAATTTGCTCAATGCGTGAATTCTGGAGCGAATAAGACAAGGCAGAAAGGGAATAACAATTTCGAACCGGGAGTATTTCTAAAGTAAAATTTCGGAGCTCTTAAACTCAGTTGAAGTTTGATTCTGCCATGAGAAATCAACCATTTCCAAACGCCAAATGTTGAATAATAATTTTGAAAAAAGTCTCACTATTTCGGCTCCTGGAACACATTGAAAAATCATAAATAAACGTCCCACTTTGGTTAAATTGATTTTTCCAGGCATCCTTAATTTATTCAACAACGGGCGCAAAGTGAGCGGAAAAATGCCTCAGGAAGGGAGGTTGTTTGCTGATTCGATAGGCGGGAAGGGTTGCGCGGTTTTCCCAGACTTTCTTCAACACTTCCACAACATAATCAAAATGACTTTGGGTGTATACCCGTCTGGGAAAGGTAAGCCGGACAAATTCGAATGGCGGCGGGGATTCTTCTCCTGTCTCCGGGTCAACTTTACCGAACATGACGGACCCCAACTCGACCGTTCTCACTCCGCCCTCCAGGTACAAAGAATTGACCAGTCCAATGCCAGGATAGGGTGGAAGATTGGTTTTGTCGAAAAAATGTTTGGCGTCCAGAAAAATGGCATGCCCGCCCAGGGGATGAGCGATGGGTATTCCCAATTGGTCGAGTTTTTTGCCCATGTATTCAACCGTCGCATGGCGGTAAATTTGATATTCCAATTCCAGCGCCTCCAATAACCCGATGGCGATCACTTCCAAGTCCCTTCCCGCCAGGCCGCCGTATGTGGGAAACCCCTCCGTTAAGATGAGCACATTTTTAAAATCCTCTGCCAGGGAGTCGTCATTGCAGGCGAAAAATCCACCAATATTTGCCAGCCCATCTTTTTTTGCGCTCATGATAACCCCGTCCGCATAGGAAAAAATCTCCCGAGCAATGTCTTTCAGGGAGCGAGTGTTATTGTTTCGTTCCCTTTCATAAATAAAAAACGCGTTCTCGGCAAACCGCGCCGCATCCAGGATCAAGGGGATTCCATAGGGTTCCAATACTTCCTTCACTGACCGCATATTTTGCAGGGAAACCGGATGTCCGCCAAAAGAATTATTGGTGATGGTGAGCATGGCGAAAGGAATTCTTTCTGCTCCGGTTTGGTCAATCAAGCGGTGTAATTTTTCGACATCCATATTGCCTTTGAAAGGATGCTGGGCCGACAGGTTCATCCCCTCATCAATGACCAAATCCACCGCTTCAGCTCCCGCATATTCAACGTTAGCCCGTGTGGTGTCGAAGTGGCCATTATTCGGAATCACATCGCCCGGCTTGATGCGGATTTTCGAAAGAATGTGCTCCCCGGCCCGCCCTTGATGAATCGGAAATATATGTTTGTATCCGGTAATGTCTTTCACCGTTGCCTGGAACCGTTCCCATGACCGACTGCCCGCATAACTTTCATCTCCCCTCATAAGTGCCGCCCACTGGTCGGTAGACATGGCCCCCGTACCGCTGTCGGTCAGCAAATCGATCGTGATATGATCCGCTGAAAGCAGAAAAACATTGTGATGCGCCTTGCGAAGCCATTCTTCCCGCTGATTTTTGGACGTGATAGGAATGGGTTCGGTTGATTTGATCCGAAATGGCTCAATGATGGTATGCATGGATTCTCCACTGCCAAAGATTCAAATTATATGGGAAAAGACGATCTGACCTTTCCCGTAATTAGTGGACAGTTAATCAGGCCGCATTCTTGTTCTCAAAGCCTATCGGGCTGAGATAGCCGAGGCAGGAATGGCCACGTTGCCGATTGTAGAACATTTCAATGTAATCAAAAATAGCCATCTTCGCTTCCTGACGAGTATGGTAAATTTTTTCCTGAATCAACCTTGCCTTAAAGATGTGGAAGAAACTTTCCGCCACAGCATTCTGTTAGCTGTTCCTTATATGGGAGCGTCCGGTTCCAGATTTAAAATGGATGAACGTTCACAATACAACTTGAGCCTTTCCCATGCCCAAAAGTGACTCGCTCTGCTATTCATCCTCCGGACGATAGCCCTTGTCCTCCTGATTATCATTGTTGTCTGCATCGTTGTACGAAAATCCTCAACTGGATACCACAGGGAACCATGACGCACCCATTCATCCTGCAATTTATCAAATAACCCAACCCAAGGTTTGAAAACAATTTTTATTCCATTTTCTGAAAAATTGATTCCATTTCTTCTTGCGAAAAGGCCCTGCAAGTGGTGGTTCTCACAAATCCCCAGGAGCCTGCTTTAAACAAGAGTGCGGCAATTGAATTGTCATTGTCAGCTTCCACAAGGTCCATGACATCGTACTCACCCATGAGCCACATAATTTTTTTTACCCTGACTCCGCATTGCTCGGCGGTTGCTTTAAATAGCTCACGTCGCTTGGTTGTTTCCATGACCGTTTTTATTCCCTGATCTGTATATTTCCCAAGAATTAGATATTGCGGCATGACTCAACCCTCCAAGAAATTAAGCAATATAAAATTAATATATGCCCTCTTTCCCCAATTTCCTCTAAATCACTTCAACGCTTTATAACTGAAGAATTTGCTCGCTCGGACTAAAGGCGGTCACCTGTATGCAAAATTGACAATGTCAGCGCTGGGCAATAGATTGAAGAGAAAGTAAAAATTCAGGGGCAGAAACCATGCGCCAAGCGAGCCCGAAAAATAAATGGGGTTTCCTGTATATCGCAGGCCTGATATTTATCGCGAGTATTTCAGGCTGTGGAAATGATCTTGAGCAGGAGACTTTTAACGTTTATATCCAACCGAACAATGGGGAAGAAGAACATCTTGGAGAGGTGAAAGGAATCAGCAATTGCCGGGAAAAGGCGTCCACCCGCGCCTTGTACATCAATTTGAAAAAAGGGGAGTGGGATTACTCCTGTTGCCTGCAAACAACAAATTCAAAATGCGCTAAGAAATACAAGTAAATTGCTGGGTTCGTAGACATGGTTTCAGGTTCAAGTTACTTAAAACCTGGAAGGAGGAGGATATTTATGAATGCAGAAGTGAGAAAGCGTTCAGGTGGGATTCGGGCTTGTGAGGGCAGTCGCAATTTCCGGATGGCGTGCCTTCGTTGCGGTATCTCCCGACCCACGTTGAGGAAGTGGTGACCTTGGAAAGGATAGCGGTGGCTACCGTTTCTTTCAAAGCTTAACTGTACGATCTAATCGGAGCTAGTTCAATTTAATGAATTGCGGTAGATGATATTACATAGCTTCATCGTTAATATCCTCACAAAGGATTAACTGGATAGTAAAATTCATACATAGTGTTTTTTCTTTTTTTCTCAATTTTATACTGATTCTGATCAGGGCCTTGATACTTTGAAAGATAGTTAAGAATACTTTTCCTGTCACCAGGTTCCAGTTCCCACATACCTTGTTCCTGTTGCATCCAGGTAATGGTTTTATCCCAGGCTTCGCGACTCATATGGTGTTGCAAAATGATTGATGCCGAATGGCAAATGGTACAATTCCCAAAGACAATATCTCTTCCATCACCTGGTCGTAAACCTTGATAAACGTCTTCCTGTTCGGCAAAAAGGCTTGTAGGGGAGCTATAAAGAAAGACAAAAAGCAGTAATAAAACATAAAAGAACTTCCTGGTCGAAATTTTTGAATGCATGGCTTTTCTCCGTTCAAACAACAGTCACGGCAATCCGGTGCATGGCATTGTTTAAATAACCTGAAGGATTCCAGCCGGGAACCACCATAGGTTGTTTTTTTCCTTCACTGTCCGTTGCCCTTGCCCAGACTTCATAATAACCCAGAGTGGGGAAATTTAGAGTGGCATTCCAGCGTTGCCATGCATATCGGTTGGCTGGCCCCTTGAGATGTGCCGGTATCCATGTAGCACCAAAGTCAATGGATACATCCATGGCTTTCACAGAAAAATCTCCAGCCCAGGCATGACCTCTAACCGCAAAAGGTTCTCCAAACTTGGCCTTTGTACCTGTTTTAGGTCGGGTTATTAACGATTTTACAGGCATGGATTCGATAATAATCATGTCTTCTTGTGGAACAACGGCTCCAGGTTTGACAGGATACCTTGGAATTCTGTAGCGATCCATCTTCATCCCATCATGAACCTTATTCTGGATGACAATCCGGTTCAGCCATTTAGGAGACGTGGAAGCAGGCCAACCGGGACTCACAAGTCTAAGAGGAAATCCATGGAGATGTGGAAGAGGTTCTCCATTCATTTCCCAAGTGAGTAATGTGTGCTCTTCCAAGGCCTTGGCTATGGGGGTTCCTCTTGAAATTGAAACTTTATCCGGGTTTCCTGATAGATGGAGATCGGCACCATAATATCCAGTGTAAATAGCGGAATCTTTTAACTCTGCCATCTCTAGAACATCTTTTAACCGAACTCCGGTATATCTGGCACAACCAACAGCACCAAATTTCCATTGGTTGCCTTTAGCTGGAGGGTAAAACCCTGCTCTTCCATTTCCTCCGCACTCTAGTTGAAGCGCATAGGTATGATGTTTAAAGTTCTTTTTCAAGTCAGCCAAATAAAGTTTGAGTGGCTTATGAACTTCTCCTTCAATTGAGAAGGTCCCTGGATCAGGTTTTTCTTCTTTATCTGGAGGAAGGCCGTTGTTTCGAACAAAATGTTTTTCTTTGGGAGTAAATTTGTCGTCCAATAGATGGGCAGGAGGTTCGGCATTGAGAGGTCGATCATTTAAAACGGTCAAGCCTTCTTTACCTGGTATAACGGTTTGTTCATCAGCTTCCGCCAGCGCCAAGGGAATAAATCCACTGGGCATATTGCGAAAAAAAGGAATCTGAGACCCTAGGGTCATAACCATGGCCGTCAAGCCGCATTTTTTCAAAAAACCCCTCCTGGAAACGGGTTCGGGTTTTCTTCCCCAAATATCAGCATCGGCTTTTTCGGGATCATGTTCATAGAGTTCCCACAGTCCCCGTTCCTTTTTCTCCTTCATCACGCACCTCCAATTTAAAATAAAATAAAGAATATAGGAGTCAAGTGTAGAGTTGAGAAGTAGAGGGGGCAAGTCTTGACTCAGGACAGCTTTATTCGATATCGATGGTTTTCTTTAATTTTATCAAATGTGCTGAGGTCTGCTAACCATTTTTAAAGGATGCAGAATGTTTTGATCGGCTGGGATGATGTTGAAGGAGAGGTCGAGAGATGCTTGAAAAATATGGTAGCCCCAAGGGGAATCGAACCCCTGTTTCCGGCGTGAGAGGCCAGCGTCCTAGCCGCTAGACGATGGGGCCTTGCTGTGATGTGCGGGTTTTTCTAAAATCCTCCTTTGTTCATGATGGGCGGACCGCCGCCTTTGGATCGCCGTTCTTTCTTCTTTTCTTCACGGATCTTCTGCTCCGCTTCCAGATCCCGCTTGTTCAGTTTGGAAATGAACATCACCATGAGAGGGTAGGCCGGAATCGACATCACTCCCCAGGTGGCCAGAAACATTCCCTGCGGAGACATGGGACTGGAATCCGCCGAATCACCCGCACCTTGCAACCCGGTCATCAACAAAAACAGCATCAAACCAAACAGCATGCCGAACAGGCCGGCGAGGGCCGCCTTGTGCGCCACTTCGTTCATATACAGCCCCGATAACAGGGGGAAATCGGTGACGTAGGCCCCAATCACCCCAAGGGTGGCCATAATAAACATGGCCGCCATTAAAAAATCCATGGTGATCGCCCAGGTGGCTACGACCAGGTAAGCAGGCGCCCAAAGACCTAATATAAATGGATTGCGGTAAATATTCATTGTGTTCCGTTTATTGGATTGATTCGGTGAAAGAAATGGCTCGGGCACAAGGAATCGAACCTCAATCTTCAGGACCAGAACCTGACGTCGTACCATTAGACCATGCCCGAACACTTATTCCCTTGGAGCAAATTCATCATAGGTTTATATTATTTTACTGTCAACAATTTCCTTAGCGAAAATGCAGGCACGAAAGCTGGTAACATACTGATAAGTATAAGGAAGAGGAAAACAGCATGCGCGTGATTGCAGGTTGGGCCAAAGGAACCCGTTTGGCGGCTTTTAAGGGCGCCGACATCAGGCCGACTCTGGACCGGGTGAAGGAATCCTTTTTTAACAAGGTGGGTCCGCAATTGGAAGGTGAAACCTTTTTGGATCTGTTTGCCGGTAGCGGTAGCATGGGAATCGAGGCTCTAAGCCGCGGGGCTGAAAAGGTTGTGTTCGTGGAAAATAACCACAGGGCTCAAAACCTGATTTACAGTAATCTGGAGCGCTGTCATTTTGGCCGCGACGGGGTGGAGTCTCACGAAAAAAACTGGGTCCTGCTAAAGTACGATGCCATTCATGCCCTTCACCTCCTTGAGGAACGGGGATACCGCTTTGACATCGTCTATGTAGACCCTCCCTTTGCAGATGAGATTTACACGGATTGCCTGCTGGCGCTATCGCATTCGCATTTGTTGACGGAATCTTCCCTGGTCGTGGTCGAGCACTACCATAAGCAGGTGCTGGAAAAAAAGTATGATAAACTGGTTTTTCAAATGGAACGGCGGATGGGAGATTCCTGTCTTTCTTATTATGAGTTAGCATCTGAAAAAGCGGTTGAATCTGTAAATGGCTGAAAAAAAAGAAAAAATTGTGATTGCGATGAGCGGCGGGGTGGACAGCTCCGTGGCCGCCGCCCTGATGAAGGAGCGCGGCTACGATGTGGTGGGCATTTCCCTCCAGCTGTGGAACTACAGCACCGACACCGACGAACGCTTCGGCACCTGCTGTTCACTGGACGATCTGGCCGATGCCCGCCGGGTGGCGGACAAAATCGGCATTCCTTTCTACGTGCTCAACCTGGAGAAGGAGTTCCAAAAAGAGGTCGTCGATTATTTTGTGTCCGAATACCTGCAGGCCCGCACGCCGATCCCCTGCACCCTGTGCAATCAGAAACTGAAGTTCGACGAAATGATCCAGAGAGCCGAAGCCTTTGGTTACCGGCGCGTCGCCACGGGGCATTACGCTTCCATCGTCAAGCACGAGTCGGGACGGTTCACCGTGCGGCGCGGCAAAGACCTTTCCCGCGACCAGAGTTATTTTCTGTTCAATTTGACTCAAGACCAACTGTCCCGGCTAGAGTTTCCCCTTGCGGACGTGGAAAAGACGGACGTCCGCCGTTTGGCCAGGGAACTGGGGTTGAGAGTGGCCGACAAAGCCGAGTCGCGTGAGATCTGTTTCATCCCCGACAATAATTATCCCAAGTTCATCGCCAAGCAGGTCGACAGCGACGTTTTCAAGGAAGGCAATATCGTCAACGACAAAGGCGAGGTGCTGGGCAAGCATCAGGGATATCCATCGTTCACCGTGGGTCAGAGAAAAGGATTGAACCTCGGCGGGCTGAAAGAGCCGCTATTCGTGACGGAAATCGATCCGGTGAACAACGAGATTAAGACCGGACCGAAATCGGATTTATTTCGGCAGGAATTTTTCGCCGGGAAAACCAACTGGTATCTGCCGCAAACCGGTTCCTTTCGGGCGGACGTGCAGATCCGTTACCGCCATCAGGCCGCACCGGCAACAGTAACGCCGCTTCCCGGTTCGCGGGCACGAGTGGAATTCGATGCGCCGCAACTGTCGATCGCACCGGGCCAGTCCACCGTATTTTATCAGAACGATTGCATCGTCGGCGGCGGCTGGATTGAATGAAAGACGCTGTCGAAGTCGCCGTGGAAGCGGCCCTCGCGGCGGGAACCATCCAGCGCGAGCGCAGTCAGAAGATCGGCAAAATCTCCTCTAAAGGCAAATTCGATCTGGTCACCGAGGTGGATTACCTCTGCGAGCAGGAAGTCATCCGCATCATAAAGAAACGCTTTCCCGAACACGAGTTTCTCGCCGAAGAATCCGGAGCCAGCCAAGGCCCATCCTCAACCAGCAAATGGATCATCGATCCTTTAGACGGCACCATCAACTACGCGCACGGGTTTCCCTGTTACTGCGTGTCCATCGGTTTGGAGCATGAAGGGAACATGATCGTCGGCGTGGTGTACAACCCCAATCTGGACGAACTGTTCGTCGCAGAAAAAGGCAAGGGTGCGACGATGAACGGCGATGCCATTGCCGTTTCAACGATCGACGAATTGCAGGACAGTTTGCTGGTGACGGGGTTCACACCGGAGGTGGTGCATTCCGATGACGACAACATGGACCGTTTCAGCAATTTCATGAAAGCCAGTCAGGCGGTGCGCCGCCCCGGTTCGGCGGCAATCGATATCTGCTACACGGCAATGGGCCGCTTTGAAGGATTCTGGGAATTGAAACTGAACGCCTGGGACGTCGCCGCCGGAGTCGTCATCATGCAGGAAGCCGGCGGTAAAGTGACGAAACTCGATGGCAATCCCCTGAGCGTCTACGACCGCGAAATTCTTGCCACCAACGGGTTGGTTCATGAAGCCATGATTGAAGTTTTACAGCGGGGAAGAAACGGTTAAATTACCCCAAACTTGCCGACGATTCCCAAACTTGATTAAGGAGTTTCAATAACTCGATCTCCTGACTTCGAATTTTTTATCGAGAATTGTTTTTTTTGCAGACGTGGCTAAATCCATCAATCCTTCCTTAGCCAATTGCCGCCAACCGTCGTGCAAATCCTCTCCCGTGATGTGTTCATCTTTGGTGATGAATAACTTCGACTTTTCATTGGAAGGAACAATCATGATCTTGTTCTGCTTTGTCAGATAAACCAATCCCATCGTTTTAATTTTTACCGAATAAGTCTCCTGCCAGGGTTGGGTGAGAAATTTACCCGGTGAAAGAAAAAAAGATGGGGGCAGGTGAGGGGGGCCACTCACTCTAATTTCCCGGCGGAACACCAGAATCATATCGGTGGAAACTATATTGGCAATTTCTTTGAGGCGTATTTTTGTAACGGCACCCCGAATGTCCTCGCCCTGTTTCGATGGCGTGATGCGCGCCGGGTCGGTGGCGACCAAAGTTTTTTTGATGAGTTTGGGATCGCTGAGCACGGCTTGAAATTCATTGCCGACTGAATCCGGGGTACCTTCCAAACCTTCGTCAAAACGGGGCAAGTCGCCTTCGTAAAAATAATAGTGGCCTTTTGTGGGACGGCTTTCTATGACCGTCAGGGACAAAGGAAATTTCAGCATCTTGATGGCGCTGTCGGATTTTTTGCTGAGAAAAAGGTCGTCCTCTGCCGAAACCGTTCCTGGAAAAGTAGCCATGAACAACAGCAACGCGGAGACGATCCATTTGCTCATCCCGATTCCCCCTATTCACCAAAGAGTTCTTTGATCTTTAATTTTCTGAAATTAAAAATTTTCTTTAAGTCGTTTTGCACGAAATCGATGGCGAGCATTTCTCCGGGGATGCCGAACGGAACTTTATAGTTCACTTTGTCGCGGATCAGAGTTCCTCCGTTTTTTTCTTCAAACTCATGCGTATGTTCCCAAAGGGAATAGGGGCCTTTGGTCTGGTGATCGGAAAAACAGGCCATCGGGTTCCAGTTGGTGATCTTGGATTGCCAGCGAAAGGGGATGCCGTGCAATTTTAGTTTGTAATCCAGCAGAGTGCCTTCTTCAATTTTTTCCGTGGATTGGCGCAGTATTTTGAAATGCAGGTACTCCGGGGTCAAAAGTTCGAGGTTTTTAGAGTCGCTGAAGAAATCAAATATTGTCTGCACCGGTTGCGGTGTCCATTGCTCCATTTGGAATTGCAGGAAGGGCAGGTCGACAATTTGTTGTAAGGCCGATTGCAGGTCCGGGTATTTAAACTCGAATCCCGTATTTGAAATTTTATCGGCGGAGACTTTCTGGCTGGCCATGAGAATTTGCGCCATGTCTCCGAAAATCGTTTTCAGCGCCAGTTCGGGAATGGGGAAAATGGTGGGACGTTTGACGAGTTTGCCCAGAGTTTTGGTGAATTCCAGATTGGTGACCGGATTAGGGCTGACGGCATTGTAAACGCCTTTTAGCGATTGAGTTTCCATGGCGTGGATGTACATTGCCGCTATATCATCGACGTGAATCCAGCTCATCCATTGCTTTCCATTTTCCAGAATGCCTCCCAATCCCATTTGAAAAGGGGGCAGCATTCGTTTCATGGCCCCGCCTTCTTTTCCGAGGACCATGCCGGTGCGCAAGCAAACCGTGCGGACGTTGAAGCTCTCAGCTTTACTCGCTTCCTGTTCCCATTCTTTGCAGACCTCCGCTAAAAAGCAGGAGGCCGGCGGATGATCTTCAGTCAATAAACCGTTTCCCGAGCCTCCATAAAACCCGACAGCGGAAGAAGACACCAAAACCTCGGGTTTATGTTCCAGGTTGCCGATGGCTTCAACGAGATGGCGGGTCGAAAGGATGCGTGAATTTTTGATGCGTTCTTTTCGTTTCTGGGTCCAGCGGCCTCCGGCGATATTTTCACCGGCTAAATGGATCACCGCATCAACGCCCGAAAAGGCGTTTGCCTCAGGAGGCGCCTGTTCGGGGTTCCACGGAAATATATCGCACAGCACCGGCAGTCGCGACCCCGCCTCATCCGGATTGCGGGTCAGAACCGCGATTTCATGGCCGCGCGCATTGAGCGCTTTTAACAAGACGTTGCCGACAAACCCGGTGGCTCCGGTTACCAGAACTTTCATAAAATTTTCTATCCCTTAATCTTGAAGCAGATTAAAATAATCCTTAAAATTGCTGACCTGAATCACCCCGGAGACGTTCCCTGGGGCGCCTTCTCCTCCCACATAAATCTGGATGGAAGAGGGCAGCTGACGCCGGATTTTTTCAAGGCACAGGATGGCCTCTTGTTTTTTATATGAACTTGAAACGCTGATGCTCAGTCTGCTTGCCTGACAATCAGAAACCGATGCTATGATCTCTTCACAGGGCGTGTTGGAACCGAGGTAAATTATTTTGCGTCCGGTGATTGCCGTCACAACAGCGCACATTTGCAATCCTAGCGAATGATTTTCCCCTGGAAGCGTTGCCAGAACAGCGATGTCTCCTACGTTTCTTTCGTTGATCCGCCTCCACATGGAGCCCAGAAAGTCATTCAACCTTTCGGATGCGAAATGTTCCTGGGAAATTGAGAGTTCCCCACATTCCCATCCGCGGCCAATTTTATTAGCGAATGGTCCGGCGCAATCCTGAACAAAGTTCAGGGGACCGCGTCTTCCCCATTCTGCATAAAATCCGTTGTCCAGAGTCTGATTGCAATATTTATGGACGCCTTCCAGCCACTGTTCAATCAACATCTGGTTTGAAACGTTGATGGAACCAGGATTCTTATTATCACCTAAAACCGAATGGGCTAAATCAAGGAATTTTTCCAGTTCTTCCAAAGACGCGCTAACGACTTTACTGGGCCTTTTCCCGGCCTGTAACGCCAGAGCCACGGCCCTTAAGCGCGGGACCTCATTCTTCGGGTATCTTCTATGTCCCGAAGGCAGTCGCATGGAAACCGGGGACCCATACCGTCGTTCCCAGATCCGCAAGGTATGAGTGCTGATTCCCGTCAGTTTGGATAATTCCCCAATCGCAATGCCAGCCTCACTGGGGATTTCGTCTTTTGCGGTCGTTTCCATAGTCCTCTTTAGAAATATTCTTTATCTCGACAAAATATTAATTATTTTAGACAAATTAAATTTTTTGTCAATTATATTGACAAAATCGAGAAAATGTCTATATATTGAAAATACGTCATTCTTACTTCATTTAGTTCCATCCGCCAGCGCTTCCACTTAAAAATTTGAGGTTTTATGAATACTGAAAAGCGAGCTGTGGTTCTGGTGGGCCATGGAGGTCTTCCCTCTGACTGTCCCGATGATCTGGTTGCCCGATTAAAACGGCTGGAGAACCAGCGTCGGAAACAGAATTTGCCGCCTACCGAAGAGGAGTTGGAAATCGATCATAAAATTCGTCAATGGCCCAGAACTCCGGAGTCGGACCCTTACAAAAACGGTTTGGAAGCCATAGCACTCCAGTTATCCGCTCGGCTCGGTCCCGTAAAACTGGTCACTGCGTATAACGAATTTTGTGCGCCGACTCTGGAAGAAGCAGTGGATGGGTTGGTGCAGGCAGGAAAAGACCATATCTCTCTTGTCTCGACCATGTTCACTCCAGGTGGCTCACACTCTGAAATTGAAATCCCCGAAGAGGTCAGAGACCTGCAATTAAAATATCCAGAGGTGGAAATCGTGTACGCATGGCCCTTTGATTTGCGCAAAGTAGCAGAGATGCTTTTTCAGCATATTGAAAGCTTTCAGTCCAGCACGCAAAAACAGGAAGTTTGATTTTGCGATCTATATCAACTTTTTAAAAAGTGTGCCCAAATGTCGTTCCCAAATCTCAGGTCTGTCGGCGGTAAAACTTTTTATTTTTTATGTTCTTTCGTATTTCTACTGGCTTCCAAAGCCTATTCCATGGATTGGAATGATGAAGAGTGGAGCCGTTCCAATTGTCCCGGGAATGTATTAGGGCAATGGATTTCAGAAAGCCATTCTCCGTCAGCGGGCAGTCGGATGACTGTCAAGCCGCATGCGGTTTTGATTAACTTTGAAGACGGGAGGGTTGTCGAATTTCGTTACACACGGACTCCGCAGTCCGCCAAAGACAAGAGATTTATCGAATTGAAAATTTCCCATGCGGCCAAGGAAGGCGGGCATCCTCGTTTCTTGCGAATCAGGCCACATTTGGTCATACATTTTAAAAAGCCGGCGAGCGACGGGATCGATCCTCCTCAATGTTTGATCAAGGTATTCAGGTATGCGTCCGGAATGGATATCGACCTGAACAGGAACCTGAATTGGGATATTTACCGGAAGGCAAGATAAGTTTTGCTTAAAACCTATTTGGTGCGGGTTGCACAATCAACCGTTTTTGAAAAATTGGGAAATCCCGGCGAAGACGCAAAGGGCTTTCCAGCTTTTGTATCTTAAACCTTCTGGGGGTTTACCAAAGCTGGATAGCCGGGATTTCCCATCCGAAGTTACTTTAACAAATTGAGGTCAGAAATGAATATAAATGAAGTTTTTCATGTCTCCGGTCTGTTTTTATTGGCGTTGACCCTGGGGGGAATGGTGTTTTTTGCCGCCATCATGACCCCGCTGGTGTTTACCAAATTGCCGCCGCAAACCTCTGGGCCTTTCATCAGGCAGGTGTTTCCCGTTTACAGCATGGCGATGGCCGGGCTGAGTCTATTGGCGGCGGTCCTATTTTGGAAGACGAATACAGTCATGTTTCTTCTTTTAGGGGTGTTTATTTTGTTCATCTGGGCCTGGCTGTGGCTCACGCCACGGATCAACCGGTACCGCGATGCACAGCTCGATGGAAATAAACGGGCCGGGGCAACCTTCAACCGTCTTCACAAGCTGAGCGTCGGCGTTAACGTTTTGCAAATGGGAATCGTGGCGGTGGTTTTTATCAAAATGGCGATTTAACGCAAGCGGATGGCTGGAGTTTTTTAGGCCTAACTTTTTTCCCGTTGCGGCTTGATCAGATAGGTGTATCCATTGAGCCCCTCCTTATAAAGGGAAAGGAAGTCATCCGCTTCTTTCTGCGTAAATATTCCTTTTTCCACACTGCTGACGAGAAAGCCCGCCACCCGGCCCGCCAGTTCATCCGCGCGGAACTGAACGTGATCCAGTACGTCGGTGACATCCTCTCCCTCTATGACCTGCTCGTAGCTCAAGGACCCGTCTTCCTTCAGGGCCACATGGAAGGTGTTGGTGTCTCCAAACAGGTTGTGGAGGTCGCCGAGAATTTCCTGATAGGCACCGATCAGGAAAATTCCCAGTTGATAGGGTTCCCCCGGTCTAAGAGCGTGAACGCGCAGGGTTTTCTCCGTTCCACGGTGGTTGCCGATGAACGTGTCGATGCGTCCATCCGAATCACAGGTGAGGTCTTCCAACGTCGCTTGGCGGTCGGGTTCTTCGTTTAAGCGATGCAGGGGCATGACCGGGAACACATGATCGATGGCCCAGGAATCGGGCACCGATTGAAACACTGAAAAATTACAGAAATATTTATCAGCCAGGTTTTTTTTCAGAGATTTGATCTCATCCGGTAAAAACTTCAGCCGGGTCGCCAGTTTCTCGATTTTGCGGCTGATGCCCCAGAAGATGCGTTCCGCCAAAGCCCGGTGTTCCAGAGAAATCATGCCCAGAAGAAACTGGTTCTGCGCTTCTTCCTTCAAGTGAACCGCATCGTGCCAGGATTCGATGAGGTTTTTGTTGGAAGTGCTTTCGAGAACATCATAAATTTCATGCACCACATCTGGGTCGCTTTCCTGAATCTCGATATGGTTGGTCCATTCAGGAAAGGAAGTGACATCCAGAACATTGACCACGAGCAGGGAATGATAGGCGGTCATCGCCCGTCCCGATTCAGAGATGATATGAGGGTGCGGCAGATCTTCATCCTCGCAGATTTCAAGGAGGTGGTAAACCACGTCATTGGCGTATTCTTGAACCGAATAGTTGGTGCTGGAATGATAGGTGGAGCGCGAGCCGTCGTAATCCACGCCCAGACCGCCGCCCACGTCGATGTATTTGATATTGCACCCTTCCCGCATCAGCTCCGAATAGAACCGGCCGACTTCCTTCAAGCTGTTTTTTATGCGGCGGATGTTGGTGATCTGGCTTCCCAGATGGAAGTGAATCAACTGAATGCAGTCGAGAATTTCGTAACCCCTGGCGATTTTCAGAGCCTCCACCAGCTCCATGGGGTTCAATCCGAACTTGGAGTATTCCCCTGCGGATGTGGCCCAGCGCCCCGAACCGGCGCTGACCAGTTTGATTCTAAGCCCGATGTTCGGGCGCACCCCGACTTCCTGGGCAACCTGGAAGATCAGATCCATCTCGTCGAGTTTTTCGACCACGATAAAAACCTTTTTGCCCAGCTTCTGCCCCATCAGGGCAAGCCGGATGAAAGACTCGTCTTTGTAGCCGTTGCAGATCAACAACGCCTCCGGGTTGTCCATGATGGCGAGGATGGCATGTAGCTCTGGTTTCGAGCCGGCTTCCAGACCGATATTGTAGGGGCGGCCAAATTTAACGATTTCCTCCACCACCTGGCGCTGTTGATTCACTTTGATCGGGTACACACCGTGGTATTGTCCCTGGTAGTGGTATTCGTCAATAGCGTTTTGGAACACCGTGGCAAGGTTGGTGATGCTGGACTTCAGAATATCGGAAAAGCGGAGAAGAGCCGGCAGGGAATAGCCTTTGGCTTGAATGTCATCGACCAGGGCCTTGAGGTCGATCGCATGTTTACTGCTCAGGCTGGGCTGAGCGACCACGTTCCCCTTGTCATTGATATCGAAGTATCCCGCACCCCAGCCGTAAATATTGTAGTGCTCTTTGGATTCTTCAATCGACCATTTCTTCATGCAGAAATTCCTGGCAAGGTTCCCCGGTCCGGAATGCCGGACAGGATATCAAAAGATTTACAATCATAGAATTTGAGAAAAATGTCAAATAAAAACAAACCCCGGCAAAAGAAATTTTTTGCCCGGTCAAATTGTGATATAAATTTCCGGATGCGGTTATAAAGCCTGAAGTTGTAGGAATTCGACCCTTTAATAAAAGATCCATATCGAGCAAATAAATGAAAATCGAAAATGTTGATGTCCGGGACATCACCCTGAAATACGGGACTCCCGTTTATGTTTACAGCCTGGAAATCCTTCGGCAATCCATTGCCGAGATCAAGCAACTGTCCCCCGTCACCCGATATGCCATGAAGGCCAGCTCCAACGTGCGGGTTTTGCAGGAAATGCGCGACCAGGGAATAAAAATCGACGCCGTCAGTGTATTTGAAGTACGCCGTGCCTTACGGGCAGGCTTTCAGTCAGAAGATATTTGTTTCACCAGCGATGTATTTTTCGAATCCAATGACGTCCGGTTTTGTCTGGAAAACGATATTTTCGTCAACTGCGGAACGTTGGGAATGGTTGAAGAATATGGCCGCGGTTGGAGAGACCTGCGCAAAGGGTCGAACCGGATCTCCATTCGCATCAATCCCGGCGAAGGGCATGGGCACTCCAAAAAAACCAATACCGGAGGTCCGTACAGTAAACACGGAATCTGGCACGAAAACCTGGATGAGGTCAAGCGCATTGCCGGAACTTATGGGCTGATCGTTTCCGGAGTTCACATGCACATCGGCTCCGGAGGCGACATGGAGCATTTAAAGCGCATCACCGGCAAACTGGTGGAATTTGCTCAACAATTTGACGACCTCACAACCATCAATTTTGGCGGCGGCTTGCCTTATCAATACAACCCCGAACTCCCGCAGGAGGATATTTCAGAGTACAAAAATATCCTCGCGGAAAGAATGAAGGTTTTGAACAGCCACTTCGGGAGAGAAATCGTTTGCGAAATCGAACCGGGAAGGCGCTTTGTCGCCGGATGTGGTTATCTGTTGGGCGAGGTGCGTTCGCTCAATCATACCTTTGATGAACACAAAAAACGCCTGGACTATGTGCTGACCAACGTCGGGTTCTGTCATTTGATCCGCCCGATGGCCTACGGGTCGTATCATCCTATCTGGTTCGTGGGGGACGATCTGGGGCCGGAGCAGGACGTCATCGTCGCGGGGCCGGTTTGCGAATCCGGCGATGTGTTGACCCAGGAAAACGAAGAACCCGTTGCCCGCCGGCTTCCCATGCCCAAAGCGGGAGATCTCATGGTGGTGGGCGGGGCAGGGGGCTATGGATTCGTCATGTCGTCCAATTACAACACCCAACCCCTGATCCCCGAGGTGGTGGTGGATGGCAACAAGTTCACACTGACCCGCCGCCGGCAAACGCTGGATGACATTTTGCAGGAAGAAACCGACGCGGCGTTACGGCAAGGCTTGGGGTGAATTGTTGAGGGGTGAGTTGTCTCCCCCTTTTATAAAGGGGGCCGGGGGGATTTAAAAGGAAACTAAAAAACCTAAAACCCTTTTCACCGCAAAGACGCAAAGGACGCAAAGACAATCGATTGTTTGAAAATTCTTTGATGTCATCGCCAGCCGCAAAGCGGCGCGGCAATCCAGATAGCCTGATTCGCACATACCTAAGGGCGTTGCCTTGAATCACTTATTAAACATTGTTGCCAACTTGCAGTGCTAAATAACTGACGACGATATAGCGCATCAGTTTTCCTGCGGTAACCAATAGTACAAACCACAACAAACGAATGCGTAAAATGCCGGCTACAACAGTTAATGGATCACCGATGACAGGCACCCAGGCAAAACATAAAGAGAACAATCCGTATTTTACGAAACGCCGCTCTGCTCGAGCAAACTCCCCTTCAGAAATCTTTAGCCACTTTTTTATGACCCCCAGGCTAGCCCAATAACCCAGGGCATAATTCGTAAGAGATCCCAACACATTTCCAATGGTGGCGATAGCAACTAATGCTATAGGTGGTAAACCATTTAACAACAAAGTGCTTAAAACCACTTCAGAGCTTAAGGGTAATATTGTCGCCGCTAAAAACGCCGCAACAAAAAGGCCGAAATAGCCCAGCTCAGTGAAATAGTCCATGCTTTTTGTTGATAAATAGTAAATGCAGACAGGTCATTCATTATCCGGCTTAATTTGAGGAGAATGTTTTTCTCTCATTTGTTTTTAGGATGGAAATTCTCTTCACCCATTACATCGTCACCCTGCGGGTGTCGCGGTGAAACCAAATCCCCCCAGTCCTTGTGGTAATTTACCTTTGCCTTCATGCCCCGCAGGGGTATGTGATATTCCTACCTTTGCCTTCATGCCCCGCAGGGGTACTTTTCAGAAGGGGGAGTTTTCGTTCTCTTAAAACAATCCATCCACCTTCTGTGCCATCTGCACATCCGCCAGGGTGACGCCGCTTGCCGTGTGGGTCCAGTAGCGGACGGTGATTCGCTTGTAGTTTATGAAAATGTCCGGGTGGTGATTGTTTGCTTCGGCGAGTTCCGCCACCTGATGCACAAAATCGATCCCTTCCAGATACTTTTTTGCGTGCTTCACCCGTTCTATATAGGGAACGCCCTTTTCATTTTTCCCACTTTTCCATTCCGGAGCCATCTGTTTTAGCTTTTCTTCCAGCTCCACTTCGGTCAATGCTGTTTTCTCAACCATTTGGAAACTCCTGAATTTCCCGTCATTTGAAGTATTTAACGATTCGGTGTCAATGAATTATAGCAAATGATTTGACACTCAGGATAAGAGAGGGTTATTTTGCTGAAATCCAAATTTTGCAACCCAGGAATTCTCGAACTGTGAACACTGGAGATTCAAAGAATGAAGTTTAAAGCGGGCGGGTCATTGATTCTGATAATGGTTCTTTTCCAGTGGGGGAGTCCATCGGCTGCGTTCTCAGAAAAAGTGAAATGGTATGATATCGAAGCGGCGACGATCCATTTCGATGTGCGAGGATCGCAGACCGGTAAAATTATTCGCCATTTCAAGGACTGGGGATACCAGCAGGTTGAAATCAACCAGACCCAAATGAACATGATGGGCATGTCACTTCCGACAAACCAAAAGACCATCACTGAGGGCAAATGGATCACCACCCTGGACCTGGTTAAAAAAACAGCGACAAAGATGAAAAACCCGATGTATGAGTCCATGCGAAAAAACAGGGAGGGCAAAAGTGGGGTGGAAGCGGGAAAAGCCTACGCCAGGGCCATGGGCGGCCACGATACCGGAAAAACCGCACAATACGCTGGAGAGAAATGCGATATCTGGGAAATGACGCAGATGAGCGCTCAAACGTGTGTCACAAAGGACGGGTTGGCGATATGGTTTCAGACCAATATGGGAGGCATGCAAATGACCCACATCGCGACTAAGATAAAACGTGGCGATCCCGGTCCCAAGGAAGCATACGAAATCGGGACGGGTGTCGAGCTGATGGCTCCTCCATCCAGGGAAATGGACGAATTACTGAAAAAGATGAGGCAAAAACGCCGTCCACCAAACGATCCGGGGGTGCCGGGCGAAACCAAAGCTCCTGCCGCTCCGCCAGAGGGTCAAATGCCCGATCTGAACAAATTGATGGAAATGTTCAAGCCGCAGGGCGGGCAGTAAAGAAGCCGGCTTCGATCATTAGATGGATTCTTGTTAAACCGTATCTTCCTTTGCAATTTTGTCGAGTTTTTTTCTCAGGGTGATTGGGTGCACCTTGTAGACAAAACTTTCCTCGCCATTGATCCTGACGACAGGGATTCTTTCTTTGTATTGTTCGAACAAGTCCGGGTCGGATTCAATGTCTGTCATTATCACCTGCGTTTTATAATCCCTGGCCACTTGATCCACTATGGTTTTCGCGTCATCGCAAAGACCGCAGTCTTTTTTCGTCAAAATTTCCAGGGTGATGGGTCTATGCACAGTGGGAAAGGGAACTACATCTCGTGCGTCATGGTGGTGACGGTGCCCCAGATGATGAGGCCGATCATCACTACGATCAGAGAGACCATAAAGAAGGTAGCCAGGGGACGCTTTTTCCAGTGAGTCTCTTTGTTCCGGTCCACAAATGGGAGGGCCAGAAAAATCATGATGAGCGTGACGGGAGCAACTACAAGAAAAGGAACCCATATATTTTCCAGCGCATAAAGCCACACGAACTGCCAGGGGGGTTTGGTGACTTCCAATCCAAATACCGGCTTTTCTCCCAGGGGCGGGGCGATAAACAGAGCCAGTAGACAGATCACCGTAAAAATCCCGGCGCCTGCCCGGTTGAGATAAGCCATATGCTGTGTGAACTTGATCGTGCGTCCGCCTTCGGGCCGGTCGGGTCTGGGAGACAACTTGTGGTACTTTATGTAAAAAAGATGCAGACCCAGAACGGGTAAGAGGATCAACGGCAATAGAGAGATATGCGCCATATAAATCCGGTTGAGAAGCGGAACTCCTTGAGCGAAAGCTTCGGTCAGCGGGAATCCGAAAATCCCCATGCGTTCCACAACCCAGAGGAAGTGGTCCAGCGCTTCATAGGCTTCCTGGTCCCATTTGAGCACCGTTCCCGTGAACAGAAGGTTCACAACCAGGATGACCAGAACGACGCCAGTCAACCAGGTGATCTCTCGCGGATTTTTATAGGATGCCGTGAAAAAGGCCCGAAGCATATGAAGGACCAGAGTCACCGTCATGACCTCCGCCGACCAGAAATGAACGCCTCTTAAGAACCATCCCAGATACACCTGGTCCATCAAATAGTGCATACTTTGATTGGCCTGGTCCGGGTTGGGCGTGTAAAACTGCGCCAGCAAAAACCCGCTGAGGATGAGCAGGGTGAGGGATGTCATCGTCATCCCGCCCAGAGAATAAGGGATGGAGTTGGCGTGTTCCTCGATATCGTATTCCAGGAGGTTTAGACCAAGGCGGTCCTTGATGGTGTCCAGTAAGCCATTTGGCATGATTGGATCGATACCTCTCTAATTAATAGGATCGGGGTTATTCGTTGGGGCGTTTGAAATGCAAAACGCCAAATATAAGACCGGCGAATACAGTGACACCCACCGCCATGCCATAGCCTTTCTTTTTACCGGGAGAAATCCATTCGCGTTTGGCGATCTCAACCTCGGGCATTTGATGATCCATGTGACCGCCGGCGCCATGATCCATGGATTCCATCGGGTCGGGGGTTAAGGGAATATCAACGCTGAGCGAATCCGAACGGGAAAACAGTTCGGCTTCCCTAGTGGGAATTTCGGTGTCTCCTTCTCCCACCGCATAAATGGAATCCTCCGCAGGTGCGGTTTCCTGCGCTTCGACCGCCGGCTCTTCATGGCCGTTATGCGCGTGGACTCCCTCGGCCGCAGAGAAAACTAAAAATAATCCCACCGTTAAAATATAAGGCCAACGTTTAGGCATGTCAGGTTCCCAGGACCAGTTTGGCGAAAGCTTCCATCATTTCATCGGTGGCCCAGTCATCGGGCCCGATTTTTTTGAAAACGATAATGCCTTCCCGGTTGACGATAAAAGTTTCCGGAACGCCCGTGGTTTTATAATTTTTTTTGGCGATCTTGCTGTCAGGGTCAAGCAATACGGGAAAGGTCAGGTTGTATTTTTTCATGAACGGTTCGATCAGCGACTGGTCTTTGTCCACACTGATCGTCAACATTTCAAACCCGTGGTCTTTATATTTCTGATAGAGCCTTTCCATCGACGGCATTTCCACTTCACAGGTACTGCACCAGGTGGCCCAGAAGTTGATGAAGACGACTTTTCCCCGGTAATCGAGAAGGCTGACCTTCCCCCCGGACAGCGATTCCAATTCGAAAGAAGGCGCAAGAAAAGCTTCCGCCGGGTATTCCACCTTGAAAGGTTCCAGCTCGACCTTGTTCAAAGTCGTGATAAAAATTGAAAGTAGCGCCGCGACCAGAAACGCGTACGGGATATAAATGCTGACAGGTTTATTTTCTAAAGCTTTTTCCATGAGACCTATATTTTATCAAAGGGATCTGGGTTTGGGGGGAGGACGGTAAAACTTTTTGTCGACGGCGATGACAATATCATCCAGGCTGAAGCCTTTTTTGTAAAGTTCGTAAGCGTAAAGCACTTCATTGATACAGATATCGCACTTGGCCCCGTGCCGGTTGGTGAAGCACGTCAACAAGGTTTTATGTCCTTTCTCCTGCTTGCAATAACAATAACAGAACTGACTGTCCAGCACCTTGGGAATTTCCGCAGCAATTTTATAGGCTTTAGCCACCTTTCCGGTAAAAAGTGCGGACGACAGGACCGGACGGGTTTCAATGAGAAAACCGGTAGCTGGAGCCACCGGTTGACCGTTTCCGGCAGGCTTGGTGAAAAAATAGACGCCCGTCAAAAAAACCACGACTGTGAGAGCCATTACGGGCAAAACCAGTTTGCGTTTTTTTTCCGGCGGAGAATTTTTTTTTCGGGATTTTTTCCCCATTTGATTTGTTCCTGGAAGAAATTATTTTTGAGGCTGAAAATTATTGATTTGTAACTATTATATGAATTGCCTTCCGGGGATTCAAGGGTTTTAAATCACAATTTGGAAGGGGAATTTCAACGTTTTGTTTATAGGATTTTACCTGATGATCAGGTACCACTTACTCAAAACCCTGGGAGGAAAGCCAAGAAGAAATAATGCCGCGATGATCATATTTCTCAGAGTGGTGAAGGCAATGCCCTCAGTGCGCCATCGCCGGGCCGAGGTGAGGGCTTTCTCCTCAAGAAGAACGATGGGGCCTTTTTGCTTGAGCCGTCTGAAAAAATCCAGATCTTCGCAAATCGGTATCGAAGAAAAGCCTCCCATCTCCCGAAACACGCAGGTTTTGACAAAGATCGCCTGATCGCCGTAAACCAGGTTGAGGTATTTTGATCTCAGGGTAGCCAGAGTCGAAATCAATTTCAAGGAAGGTTTTTCCGATTCAATGGCCAGACTGAAGGCCCCACCCAGCCGGTTCCCCTGTTGCATGACATCGACCATTCTCTGGTAGCTCTTGGCTTCTACACGGCTGTCTGCATGTAAAAACAGCAAAGCATCTCCCGTTGCAATTTCAGCCCCCGCATTCATTTGCAGAGCCCGGCCAGGGGGACCGGTGAGGATCCGCGATCCGAACGTTTCCGCGATCGCGAGTGTGCCGTCCTGGCTTCCGCCATCGGCGATGATCACCTCGTGCGGCGAATGACGGTTGATTTCCGTGAGCGTCTGACTCAGGATGAGCGCTTCATTGAGGGTTGGGATGATGACCGAAATTTTCACGAATCGCACCCCTCGAAATTGGGGAAAAGCACTGCTTTATGGGAAAGAAACGGTAGTTTTTGCTTTTTCAGACATCCAGCCGCGGCCAGTTAATCACAAAATTCAGTTCGATGCAATCTCATGCTGTGTCGTAACTTACGGCCCCTAGGCGCATTGCAGGATTGCGCGATAGGACGGTTTCAGGAGCCCTGAATTTCCGTTCGACACAGTGTTTTTGAGACTATTTGCATTTGAAATGCTATAATCATTGGGTTATAGATGGGATGGCACGTCAAAAACCTATTTTTTTAATCCAGTCATTTTTCCTTAAAAGCCATGCTGGCCCATTTCATTGATTCTAAACCATTTCAATGCGGGTATTTTAAGGACCGCGACTCGCTTTTTGAAGAGTATCTGCTGGAAGATGTCTCGGAAGTGGAGTTTGAATACCTGCTGGCACACGGAATGCGGCATTTCGGCGATTATTTTTTTCGCCCCCGGTGCCAGGAATGTCAGCAATGCATCCCCATACGGGTTCGGACCGAAGAGTTCCAAATGACCCGCAGCCAGAAGCGCTCCCTCAAAGCCTGTAAGGATGTAAAAGTAAAAATTGGCCCGCCCCGTTATTCCGAATCAAAATTCAAACTCTACCTGGATCATAAACAGCGGTTTCAGGCACTACAGGACGACGTGGAAGACGAGCAAAATTTTCGGCTTTCTTTTTATGTCAACACCCCGTATGGCATTGAGTTCGAATATTTTCTGGACGATCAGCTGATAGGAGTGGCTCTTGGCGACCTCACCGGGAACACGTTTTCAGCCATCTATACCTTTTATGTCGCACCGGATACCCGGTTGAGCCTTGGCACGTTCAGCATCCTGCAGCAGTTGGAGTTTTGCAAACGGCAGGGGATCAAGTATTTTTATCTTGGGTATTATATTACCAACAACAAATCGCTCATGTACAAAGCCGGATTCCGGCCCAATGAAGTGTATATCGATAACGACTGGCGCCCCTTCAGGAACGTGAAAGGCGAGTATTTGATAGTGAAGGACAAGCTTCAGTGGAAAAACGCAGAGTTTCTCGTCAAGGCCGCCGCTCCGCTGGAATTGGCCTGAGTCTCACCCACGGTATTTTCTTCTTCCTCAAAGAACTTCAAAAAATACCAGGAACACCCAAATCACCAGCAGAACGTTGAAAATGACGCCAATGTGAAAAAACACATTGAAGAATTTACTGTAAGTAAATTTGTAATCCATGTTCATCTCCCCTAAAGACTATCGACAAATAGACTTTGCGTCTCCAAGCGCGGAAATCTGCCGAAGTCCTTTGTTCTAGTCCATGACCAGGGTTTTTAACCTGGCGGCAAGCTCTGATTTTCGAATGATCTTCCTCACCGGGCGGTCGATGAGATTCAGGCTCATATAAAGCCTTTCCAGTTTGGAAAACGTTTTAGATTTCGCAATGGCCTGGCCGCCTTCATCGCGGATTTCGTTTCTCCACACACTCAACGCCGTCAGATTTTTGAGATGCGAGGAATTTGCCAGAGCGACAGCTCCCGCATTGCCGATATGGTTGGAGCATAAATAAAGTTTGGTGAGGGAAGCCAATTGCGGAGAATTTGCCAAGGCGATGGCTCCATCATCTCCAAGATCCGTGCTGTCAAGGTGCAACGCCCGCAGGTTAGGAAGCTGGGTTGACCTGGCAAAAAATTCTGCGCCTTCCGGGCCGATGGGATTGCTGTCCAGAAACAGGGTGTGTAAGTTCTGAAAATTGACGGAGTTCGCCAGGGCCTCGGCGCCTTTAACGCCAATATTGTTGGCTTCCAGCATCAGACATTCTAAATTTTTTACGATCGGTGAACCCGCGAGGCACTCAGCTTCACTATCTCCCAGGTTATTGTGGTTCAGGTATAAAGATGTGAGGTTGGTTAACGCTTTGGTCCCGGATAATATTTCCACAGCTTCGCCGGCGAGAGAATTGTGGCTCAGGTAAAGTTGTTCAACGGTGACCAGCTCTTTCATGTCAGAGATGGTTTTTAACTCATCCGGTCCGATTTCCTTGTCGTCAAGATCCAGTAATTTCCCATCCGGACTCAACTGCGAACGCACGAGCTGATCGATTTTGGTTTTAACCGCTTCTGTCAAAGTTGTGAACTCCCGACGGAATCTATTGAAAAAGAAAAAGGTAAGTGATGCTCTTAATCTAAATGATTTTAAACAAAAGATCAAATTTCGGTGGGACTATAAATGAGATATAAATTATGGGTTTCAGGAATTCAAAATGGTATAAATAAATTTCCAAAACAGAAAGGCTTGGTGTGCAAATATGATCATCGGAGTTCCAAAAGAAATCAAAAAGGATGAAGGCCGGGTTTCCCTGACTCCGGCGGGAGTGCATGACCTTGTCTCTTTGGGGCATGAAGTCCTGGTGGAAAAAGATGCCGGTTTGGGAAGCGATCTCACCAACCAGCAATATAAAGAGCAGGGAGCGCAGATCACCGAAAGGGATGATGTTTTTGGGCGGGCGGAAATGATCATCAAGGTCAAAGAACCCCTGCCGGAAGAATATGGGTTTCTCAGGGAAGGGCAGATTTTGTACACCTACCTGCACCTGGCTCCGGCCAAGGAACTGGCGCTGGCTCTTTTGGAAAGAAAGATTATCGGCATCGCCTATGAAACTGTGCAATTGCCGGATAAATCCCTTCCTCTTCTCATACCGATGAGCGAGGTGGCGGGCCGGATGTCCATCCACGAAGGCGCGAAATGCCTGGAAAGCGAAAACGGCGGGCGCGGGATTCTGCTGGGCGGCGTTCCCGGAGTGGACCCTGGACATGTGGTGATCATCGGAGGGGGGATCGTCGGTTCCAGCGCGGCAAAAATGGCCATCGGCACCGGAGCCACGGTGACGCTTCTCGACACCAACCTTCAGCGCCTCCGGTATCTGGACGACATCTACGGCGCCCGCTTGCGGACGTTGATGTCCAACCAGATCAATCTGACCGATGTGTTGCGAATGGCAGATCTGGTGGTCGGGGCGGTGCTCATTCCGGGGGCCAAGGCGCCCCGGCTGGTTTCCAGGGATATGTTGAAAAAGATGCGGCCCGGGTCCGTGGTCGTGGATGTGGGCATCGACCAGGGCGGCGTGTTCGAAACGTCCCACCCCACGACCCATAGCGATCCCATTTATGAAGAGGAAGGGGTCGTCCATTACTGCGTGGCCAACATGCCGGGAGCCCTGGCGCGCACGTCCACCTTTGCTTTGACCAACGCAACCTTCCCCTTTGCCAGGGAGCTGGCGCAAAAAGGATACCGGCAGGCGCTCAAGGAAAGCTCCGCTCTGACGTTGGGGTTGAATCTTTACAAAGGGCATGTGACGCACCCTGCAGTGGCCGAAGCGTTGGATCTGGAATACGTCGCTCCCGAAAAACTTTTAAACTGACCTCATGCAACCCTCCAATTTTGTTCATCTACATTTGCACACTTCCTACAGTCTGCTCGATTCCTCCTTGCGGCACGATTCGCTGTTCAAGCGTGCGGCGGAATACAAAATGCCTGCTGTCGCCATGACCGACCACGGAAATATGTTCGGGGCCGTGGAATTTTATAACGGAGCCAAACGCCATGGACTGAAACCCATTGTCGGGTGTGAGGTCTATGTCGCCCCAGGGAGCCGTCTGGAGAAGTCAGATAAGCATCAATTACGCGACGCCTCGTACCATCTTATATTATTAGCCCAAAATGACAAAGGGTACAAAAACCTTCTGCGCCTGGTGACTCAGGGGTATCTGGAAGGGTTTTACTACAAGCCCCGCATTGACAAGGAACTGCTGGCCGAATATTCCGAAGGATTGATTGCGCTCAGTTCCTGCGGACGCGGAGAGGTGGCTCATAACGTCAATAAGGAAGACATTCCCCGTGCGATGGAAGCGGCGAGCCAGTACCGGGACATCATGGGAGAAAACAATTTTTTTCTGGAACTGCAGTATCACAAGATGGAGTATCAGGAAAAAATTAATAAAGAGTTGATTCAGATCGGCAAA
The DNA here is from genome assembly GCA_021604505.1 of Nitrospinaceae bacterium. Classification (NCBI taxonomy): domain Bacteria; kingdom Pseudomonadati; phylum Nitrospinota; class Nitrospinia; order Nitrospinales; family Nitrospinaceae; species Nitrospinaceae bacterium. Next base: position 974,449 of record BQJC01000001.1, read on the forward strand.
AAACTGTCCCTGCCCTTGGTAGCCACAAATAATTGTCACTACCTGGACCGCAAGGATTTCCGCGCACACGAAATTTTGCTTTGTCTGCAGACCGGAAAGACCATCAGCGATCAATACCGAATGCAGTACCCCTCTGACGAGTACTACTTTAAGTCGCCGGAAGAGATGATTGAAATTTTCAAGGACGTTCCGGAGGCTGTCGAGAACACCCTGAAAATTGCTGAACGCTGCGACCTGGACATGGATTTTAACAAGCTCAACTTTCCCGATTATCCGGTCCCGGAAAACTATACGCTCGAAACTTATTTGGAAGAAAAAGCCAAATCAGGCTTGCGGGAACGGTTGGAGGTGATGACGGAACGCGGGGTTGAGTTTGACGGCCAAGCGTATGAACAGCGGTTGGATGAAGAACTGGGGATCATTCGTGATATGGGGTATCCCGGTTATTTTTTGATTGTCTGGGATTTCATCGATCATGCCCGTTCCCAGAACATTCCTGTTGGGCCGGGGAGGGGGTCGGCCGCCGGGAGCGTGGTCGCCTATGCACTGAAAATAACCGATATCGATCCCTTGAAGTACGGGCTTCTGTTTGAACGGTTCTTAAATCCTGAGCGGGTGAGCATGCCGGATATCGATATCGATTTCTGCATAGAAGGCCGGGACGACGTCATCAGTTATGTGACCGAAAAATACGGCGGCAATCAAAACGTATCGCAGATCATTACTTTTGGAAGCATGAACGCCAAGGGAGTCCTCCGCGACGTGGGCCGTGTGTTGGATATGAGTTATGGAGAAGTGGACAAGATCGCAAAATTGGTTCCCAACCGTTTGAATGTCACCCTCAAGGACGCTTTTAATGAGGAACCCCGCTTCAAGGAAATGAGAAAGGAAAGCGAAAGCGTCGCGGAATTGCTGGAAATCGCCCAGAGTCTGGAAGGTCTTCCGCGTCACTGTTCGACGCATGCCGCGGGCGTGGTCATTTCCTCGCGTCCCCTGACGCAGTTCCTGCCCCTCTATAAAGGGAGCAATGACGAAGTGGTGACCCAGTTCTCGATGAACAGTGTCGAGAAACTCGGACTTCTCAAAATGGATTTCCTGGGTCTCAAGACCTTGACGGTGATCGACAATGCCTTGCGGCTGATGAAGAACTGCCGGAATCTGGATCTGGACATCGATGCGATTCCCAAGGACGACCTGGAAACGTTCAAACTATTGGGCGAAGGGCGAACGTTGGGTGTGTTTCAACTGGAAAGCACGGGAATGCGCGATCTTCTGAAAAAAATGAAACCCGATTGCTTCGAGGATATCATCGCCCTTTTAGCTTTGTACCGGCCCGGTCCGCTGGAAAGCGGCATGGTCGACGACTATGTCAAACGCAAACATGGAACGCTTGAGGAAAAATACGATCTTCCCCAATTGAAAGAAATCCTTAAGGAAACGCATGGCGTGATTCTTTATCAGGAGCAGGTCATGAAACTTGCCAGCGTGCTCGCAGGGTTCAGCCTGGGGGATGCGGATCTGCTTCGCCGCGCTATGGGAAAGAAAAAGCCGGAAGAGATGGCGGCCCAGCGGGAAAAATTCATGAGCGGAAGCCGTAAAAACAAGATACCGGAAAAAAAGGCGGATAAGATTTTTAACCTCATGGAAAAATTTTCCGGATACGGTTTCAATAAATCGCACAGCGCCGCTTATGCTCAGGTTTCCTACCAGACCGCTTATCTAAAAACCCATTACCCGCTGGAATTTTTTGGCGCCTTGATCACCAGCGACATGGACAATACGGACAAGGTCCTTCGCTACATCCACGATTGCCGGGAGATGGGGATCAAGGTCCAGCCGCCGGATGTTAATTTGAGCACCAAAGATTTTTCAATTTCCGAGGATCAGTTGGTTTTTGGTTTGGGAGCGATCAAAAATGTAGGGTCGGCGGCGATCGATTCGATTCTGGAAACGCGGAACCAACAAGGCCATTTTTCTTCGTTTAAGGAGTTTTGCGAATTCGTGGATTTGCGGCAGGTCAATAAACGGGTTCTCGAAAGCCTGATAAAAAGCGGAGCTCTGGATTCACTCGAAAACAACCGCGCTGGCATGATGAGAAATCTGCCTGCGACCATGGAAATGGCGCAGGGAAAACAGCGCGACCGTCAACTGGGCCAGTCCAGCATGTTCGATACTTTTGAAGAGCAGACGGACGCCACCAGTGAATCGCCGGGCAGCGTGGAGGAATGGAACGAGCAGGAACGTTTGAAGTATGAAAAGGAATCGATCGGATTTTATATCACCGGACATCCCCTGGAACGGTATGCGAAGGATTTGGCCTGGTTCACGGACGCGAATTCCGCAACCATCAGCGAAGCGGCCAACAACAGTGTGGTGAGTCTAGCCGGAATTCCTCTTAAAATACTTCCCAAGACCACACGCAAGGGAGATAAAATGGCCATCGTGACCCTGGAAGATTTGCAGGGTTCCGTTGAAGTCATCCTCTGGCCTGAAACCTTTGCCGCTGCAGAATCCTTATTGCTCAATGAAGAGCCACTGTTGGTTAAAGGAAAAGTCGATGCCGAAGGGACATTGCCAAAAGTCATCGCTGAAGGAGTGCATCCTCTGTCCGAGGCCAAAAATCATTGGATCGGGAAGGTTCATATTCATCTCCGAACGCCGGGTCTGGAAAGGCAAACCCTGATGGAAATAAAAAATATCCTTGCGGCTCACAAAGGCAATAATGAAACATTGCTCCATTTTATTTTTCCGGATAACAATATCAAAACCATTCGGGTGGAAGATAGTTTGAGAGTTCAGCCCTCAGATGAAGTGGTGCAAAATATAGAAGCCGTTTTAGGCGAAGAAGCCATTCGCTTTGAATGAGGAAGAGGAATACCGAAGCTCGTTTGAGTTTATCGGTTTATTTTCTGGGAAATCAAAGATTCGATCTTCTCCTGGGTGGCCTGCAATTTTTCGCTGGAAAGCCGGAACGGAATGAGTATTTTATCTCCACCTTTGGAAATGACCTCAAGGGAAGTCACCCAGGGGTTTCCGAATAAAAGGGCCGGGATAAATAAACTCCTGCCTCTTCGCACCGTTTGAATCTCTCTCCATTCGATCGCCAGCCGCGAGGCTTGTAAGGGAAATTGAAGCCGGGAGAAGTGCATGACGATTCCCTGGTTTCCCAAAGTGACAAAATAACAGCGGGGAAACAAGTCCCTGTTTTTCAGCATGAGTTGTATCGCCTTGGTGAGGCCCCATGCAAAAAGGAGGCATAACACACTCAAAACCACCGTGGTTATGGGAAGGCCCCGGGTGGATGATAGAATACGTATTGGAAACAAGATCAATATCAATAGGAATAGAAGAAGGGGTGCCATCATGAAAATTCCACTAATATTGGCTCCAAACGCGGGAAGCCCGGAAGGAAGGAGAATTGTGATATCCTCTTCTGTAGCCAGTACCGTTTCGGCCTTTGCCTCCGTTTCATGATCTGCGAGGTATTTTATCCCCCGGTCGATATCTTTTTCTGCCCAGTTTTGAGAATTCATGTTGGCTGAACGTGTTTCAAATAAAGATTCAAATTTGTCGATGCTGAAAAAACTCTGATACTATTCTTTGAGCACGGTTGCGAGATTCCTGTAAAATAATCACTACGGACCCCAGTTTACGCAATGAAATATTTATCATGAAACTAAAACACACGGAATTAAAAAACTTCATCGATTGTCTGCCCAACGGAATCACGGTGGTTACCATTGAGATGCCGCATATTCATACGATGGAAATGGCGTTATTTGTCCGGGCGGGTTTACGTTTTGAGAATGAACAAAACAATGGAATTTCTCATTTTCTCGAACATATGTTGTACCGCGGCAATGCAAAGTTTCCCGACTCCCTGTCCTTGAACAGGGAATTTGAAAAGGTGGGCCGGGAGCTTTGCGCGTCTACCTTATGTGAATATACCTATTATGGATTCAGCCCTCACATCTCCCAGATCGAACGGGCCGTAGAATTGTTCTCCGACTTCTTTGTCGAGCCGACCTTTCCGCAAATCGATGTGGAGCGGGAAATCATTCTGGAGGAATGCCTGGAAGAACTCAATGAAAAAGGAGAGAATGTTGATATCGACAATGTCGCCTGCCGGCTTCTCTATCACGGGTCTGCCTTATCCATGCCCACCATCGGGACCGAAACGACCATCAAATCGATCAACAAGGAAATGCTCCGCGATCATTTTAATAAATACTATTTGCCTCGCAACATGATCCTTGTTGGCGCCGGGCCGGTTATCCATGATGAATTTTTGGATTTGGCAAAAAAATATTTTTCCAAGATTCCAGATCGAGGAAAAGGGATCGCGGCGGATCACTTTAGAGATAGCTTGAATGAGGAACAAAAATCACCGGCGCAGGTGTTTCAATACGATTCCGACAGTCAGGTGCAGTTGCAGCTCTGCTTTCGGTCGGTATCCTATAATCACCCCGACTATTTTCCTTTATCGTTGATCAGCCGGGTGTTCGATGACGGGTTCAGCTCACGTTTGCAAAGAGCGTTGCGGGAAGACCGCGGCCTGGTGTATTCCGTGGAATGCCGCGTCACCAGTTTCTCCGACACGGGAACGGTGGATTTCGATGTGACGGTGAGACCGGATAAGCTATGCCAGGTGGCCAGAATATTGATCGATGAAATAAAGAACTTTCTCGAGACCGGCCCTGGAGAGGACGAATTGAACCACGTCAAGCAACGGTATTTTTACGAATTGGACGGCGATTTGGATGACACCTGCAAACAAATTTCCCGTTACGGATTTTCCCACCTGTATTCTAAAGTGATGTCCGCCGAGCAGGAATGGGCCTTGATTCAATCGATCACGCGTGACGAAATACTGAATGTGGCCCGCAAAGTTTTTGTCCCTGACAAACTCAACCTCGTCATTGTCGGTCCCTACACCCCGGAAATTAAAAAAGAGCTGGAAGGTATTGTCGAATCGTTCCAGGGACTGCCGGAGTTTGTTTCCTGAATATGGTTTCTTTTGCCTCAAAAATTTTTTCCAACAGGGTTCAATGGAAATACGCATTCCTTGCGGTCGCATTTTTTTTCAGTGCGTCTTGTGGAAACAATTCCAGTAAGGTTGAACGGTGTTTGGAGAACGGAAGTTGCATCGCCGCGCTGGACGTATTTAAAATTTCCGAGGATCTTTCATTGAATCCCGAAGCCGCTCTCTGGAACAATCCCGATGGTCCCAAAAAGATTTCTCTTGAGCTGGGGCCGCAGATGATCACCAATCCCAAATGGCCGGACCCTTCGGTCAAAAAGGTTTCTCTGAGCGCCGTACGCAACGGATCGGACATTGCCTTTCTTCTGGAATGGGAGGACCGTACGCAGGACCATTCCTTTGGCCATTCCGCACGGTTCACTGACCAGGCCGCTGTTATGTTTCCCCTCGAACCCGGTGAAGAAGCTCCGTTGATAACCATGGGAAGCGAAAATCAGGTGGTCAACATCTGGCAATGGAAAGCGGCCTGGGAAAAGGATATGAAAGACGGAAAAAATAAACGATCCCGCGAAAAAGAAAATTTCTCCCCCTCTTCGGGAACTTCAGTGATTGGACCTGAGCGCGACTCGCCTGTGGAAGATTTAAATGCGGAAGGGTTCAGCACCTTGACGATCCAGGACGAGCAGAATGTTCAAGGCAAAGGGGTCTGGAAGGACAATCGCTGGCGGGTGGTGTTTCGCCGCCCCCTCACGAATTCCGATTCCGCCGACGCGCAGTTTAAGGGAGCCACACAGATGGCCGTTGCCGTTTGGAACGGAGCGAACAAAGAACGTAACGGTCAAAAGGGGATCATCGGCTGGATTCTTTTACGGTTTTAGCGATCAGGAGTGCGAGGCAATCACAAAGGCTGGATATCAGCTTTAAGCCGAAGGAAATCCTGACATTTCTTTATCAAGATTAATTTTGAATTCAGTGAACGTGTTTTTTAGGTAAGGACCCAGACTTTCCTTGAGTTTCCGGGGGACCCAGTTTATTTTTTCCACCGGCCAGTTTTCCACCTGTCGAATATCCAGTCCATCCTCTTTGTAAGGACCTTCAAGAGCTTCTTCATAGCCATAGACCAGGGCATTGGAATAGACTTTGGAAAATTGTTCCTCGATAAGCTCCACATCGTTCATCCCCGCCAGGAAATGATTGAGTAGTTCTTTGATGATGGGTTCGGCGTGTTCTGCGAAATCCGGAGTTAATGCCGGAAGCAACGTGAAGTAGGTGATCAGAACATCCTGAAGAAGAAATTTCAATTCTTCTTTCGATTTTTTTCCGGGTCGTTGATTGATGTCGAGGAGTTCCTTGAGCACCTTGATATTGCGGATCGCATCGTAAATTACGGATTCTTCCCAGGGAGCGGAATTCCACACGAAAAAAGCGCGGTGGAATTTCACGCGTTTGCTGGCATCCCACATTTGCATGGTGGTCGTGGGTTTTATTTTATTCGTGTAGGGGATGGATTCCCCCCACCTTGGATCGACCATCTCCAGCCCATAATTTTTAAAAGTGGTTTGCGCCGTCTGACAATAAGTTTCCATCAATTGTTCAAAGACGGTACAGTCTTCCAGCGGGCTGTTTTGCGGCAGGCTGACAATGTTGTAGAGGCGTACGACGTTGGTGCGGGCCCTTCCGGTTTCATCGGCGACCAAGTAGGAACCTCCCCACATTCCACCAGTTAGAGGGACGTCGATCTGAAGGTTTTGTTTGAGTCGAAGCGATACTCTTTCCGCGATGCCCTTGAAGGTTTCGTGCAGATAATAAAGGTTGATGCGGTCCTGGGTGAACAGGGTGGCGGGGAGCTTGGATAGAAGTTCCATGAATCCAACCGTTTCTATGGTTTTGAAATTAAAGGAGAATCCAGGACATCAATTTCAAAACTGAAACGGTCGAATCGGACTCCAAACTAAAACTGTTACTATTCTAGCAAATTACATTTGCAAAAGGAAGCCGTCTTCCATTTCCTCATCCAGATAATCCGGCAACTGCGTTGATTTATCTGTGGTTGCGGTTTCGATTTGACCCAAGGTCAGACCGGTCGCTCCGGTGAGGTTGGTGCCTTTTAAATTGGCTTGATTGAACAAAACGTCGTCGCTGAACTGGGCACCCCGCATGTCTGCGTTTTGCAGGTTGGCGGCTTGCAGGTTGGCTTCGAAGAAATTCACCTCTCTCAGATCCGCATTTTCAAAATTGGCCCTCTGTAGATTGGTTTCCTGAAGTTTTGCTTTGCGTAATGATGCATCGTTTAAAACCGCATTACTGAGGTTGGCGGATTGCAGTTTGGCTTCCTTGAGATTGGCTTTTTTTAGATTAAATTTTGCCAGTTGCTTTCCACGCAGATCAGCCTGAGAGAGATCCGGTGTTTCATCTGGGTTTTTATCCACCCAGTCGTTCCAGACCTCAAGCCCCTGGTTGATGAGAGATAAATGATTTTCTACGGCCACGTTGCCACCTCTAAAAAGTGAGTTGATGCCCGGAGTAAAACGGGCGATATCAGTCGGTCACTGCGCCTTGCGATGCGGAAGAAACCAGTTTGGCATACTTTGCGAGCACGCCGGATTTATATTTAATGGCAGGCGCTTTCCAGTTTTGTTTGCGTTTCTGGATTTCTTCCTCGGTCAGTTTGACTTCCAGCAGGTGCTTGTCGATATCGACGACAATGGTGTCGCCTTCTTCAAGCAGACCGATCATGCCGCCGACCTGAGCTTCCGGTGCGACATGGCCGATGACGATGCCGTAGGTCCCGCCTGAAAACCGGCCGTCTGTGATGAGCGCGACTTTATCGCCCAGCCCTTCTCCGACCAGCGCGGAGGTCGGAGCCAGCATTTCCCGCATGCCGGGGCCGCCTTTGGGTCCTTCGTAGCGGATGACGACGACATCGCCTGCTTTAATCTTGTTCGCCATGATGGCGTCCAGGCTTTCCTCTTCAGAATCAAAAATCCGGGCGGGTCCTTCGATGCGCCGGGTTTTGATTCCGGAAATCTTCGCGACGGAGCCTTCCGGGCTGATATTGCCTTTCAGAATAACCAAATGACCCTGCTTTGATTTGGGTTTGTCCAAAGGGAGAATCACATCCTGCCCGGGGTTGGGGTTGTCCGGGACGTCCTTTAAATTCTCCGCGACGGTTTTCCCAGTGACGGTCAGGCAGTCTCCGTGAATCAGTCCGGCGTTTAACAGCATCTTCATGACCTGAGGAATGCCCCCGGACTGGTGCAGGTCGATGGCGACATATTTTCCGGAGGGTTTGAGGTCGCAAAAATGCGGGGTTTTTTCCCGGATGGCTTCAAAATCTTCGATTTTTAAATCCACGTTCAATGAATGAGCGATGGCCAATAGATGCAGGACGGCATTCGTCGACCCGCCGACCGCCATGACCACGGCGATGGCATTTTCCAAAGCCTTGCGAGTGATGATGTCTCTCGGAACGATATTTTTTTCCAGCAGGGGAAACAAGGCCGCGGCGCTCAGTCCGGTACTGAGTTCTTTTTCTTTATCCTCGTTGGCCATCGTCGAACTGTATGGAAGGCTGAGACCCATCGCTTCGATGGCGGAGGACATGGTGTTGGCCGTGAACATGCCGCCGCAGGAACCGAAACCGGGACAGGCGTGTTTTTCTATTTCAAACAGTTCCTTCTGATCGATGGTGCCGGCGCTGTATTGACCGACGGCTTCAAAGGCGCTGACCACCGTCAGATCCTGTCCGTGCAGATGACCGGGTTTGATGGTGCCTCCATAAACAAAGATACCGGGAATGTCGAGACGCGCCATGGCGATCATGGCTCCCGGCATATTCTTGTCGCACCCGCCGATGCAGATGACCGCATCGAGATTGGCCCCCCGGCAGACCGTTTCGATTGAATCGGCGATGACTTCGCGGCTGACCAGGGAACATTTCATTCCCTGAGTTCCCATGGAGATGCCGTCGCTCACGGTGATCGTGCCGAAGGTTTGCGGCATGCCGCCTTTGTTGCGGATTTCCGATGAGGCGACATCGGCCAGTTTTCCTAACCCTGCGTTGCAGGGCGTGACATCACTTTGCCCGTTGGCGATACCGATGACAGGTTTGTCAAAATCATCATCCGTGAAGCCCACCGCACGCAGCATGGCGCGGTTGGGGGAGCGTTTATCCCCCTGAGTGATAACACGGCTTTTTCGGTTCAGGTGTCCTGAGCCCTTTTCCGACATATAAAAACTCCTCTGAATAAAAAATTAAACGGGTGTTGTCCGTTGGATTTAATAGCTGGGCTTTAATAATAACCCTCTGGAAGGATTTTTGAAAATAAAATATAAGGATATCAATCGTTAACGAGGATGATCGCCGGTTGCTGGATATACCCGGAATCGCCATTCGGATGAGCGATAACATAGTGTCGGGGGGCAGGGGAGGGAACCATTTTCACCCCGGAGCCGGTTTTTTGGATTTCATGGTGAAAGGGAATCATGGGAGATTTACGGTCGCCCTGCCAGGTTTTCTGCTTGAGTTCCCCGGATTCACCCAATCGATTTTTGAGGAACCGGGGAAGGTGGAATATGCGTTGAGAATACAAGTAATCCAGTTTCAACAAATCAAATTCCAGATCGTTACCTCCCAGAAGAAACGCATCGTGCAGAATTTTATACTGGCTGTCCAGAGAGTGCGAACGAAACAGAAGATTTTTTTCGTCCATGTATTGCAAAATGTGATCGAATAATTTTACCGGGGTCCAGGTTTTTAACAGGTTTTCGATTGTGAATCGAAAACGTTTGGAATTGTAAAACAGCTCGAACACTTCCGTAAACTTCTTAAGATAAATCACCCCGTCGGCGGATAAATCGTTGCTCGAAATGAGTTCGTAAGGAGGAGTGGACTGAAATTGATATCCGCAACTTTCAATAACGGAGTTGATGGGCGCTCCGGGGAGAAATTTTAAAAATCCGAGTTGCAGTTCGTGCGGTTTCAAAGAAAGAACCTCTTCAAAAGAGTTCAGCATTTGCTCGAGAGTTTCACCGGGAAGGCCGAAGATCAAATCACAGTGACAATGGATTTTATTTTGCCGGCTCAGCGCTGCAATTGCGTCGAACAATTTTTGATTGTTCTGCTTTCTCTGAATGGAATCCTGGGTTGAGTCGTCGGTCGTCTGCACGCCGATTTCAAACTGAAACATTCCTTCCGGGACGGTGGCAAGAAAGTCCAGGATGTCCGGCGTTAAAATATCCGCCACCACTTCAAAATGAAAGGACGCTCCTCTAAACCGGGTCAGCCACTGCATCAACTCCTGCATTTGTTTTGGTTTCAAATTGAACGTGCGGTCGACAAACTTGATCCGCCTGGCGCCTGCTGTGACCAGTTTTTCGATTTGTTTTTTCGTGGCGTCCTGCTCAAAATAGCGGACTTTTTTGTCCAGCGCGGACAGACAGAACGAGCAAAGGTAAGGACAGCCTCTTGAGGTCTCCAGATAAGCGATGCGGTTTTTCAGGTTCGGCAAATCCTCTTCAAGATAAGGCGGAGCCAGGTCCGGCAGATCCACGCCATAAGTGTTCCAACGGTCAAGCACTTCCTGTGTGGGGTTTTCGTTGCGTTCCTGGTACTTGAGAAATTCAACCCACTTGCTTTCGCCTTCCCCTGAGATGGTGGTGTATTGATCGGACAATTCTTTTTCGAAGGAAACTTCAGGACCGCCGATGACAATTTTCAACTCCGGGTTTTGCTTTTTCAGCCGTTCGATCAACTCAAAACTTTGATGGCGGTTCCAGATATAAATGCTGACCCCTAAAATTTCGGTGCGGCGCTTTTGAATCTCCGCGGCGATTTTCCATACAGGCTGGTTGATGACAAATTCCTCAATCCAGACATTTTGAAACCCGGCGGTCCGCGCCGCATTTCTGAGGTAGCGCAAACTGAGGGCGGTCTGGATGAATTTGGCGTTGAGAGTGATGAGGCCGATGGATCGTTTCATGGGTCGAGTGCGAACTTTAATTTGGATTGTTTCAATTATAGAACAAGGACGAGAGGGATACGGAGAAATAACCAGGGGTGTTGCGAATATTTTTGCCAGGACTATGAGCTAGACCTTTTGCATGAGTCCAGTTCCTTGACTTCCTTAAAAACTCATGGGTCATAAACATTGGGTCCAGCGGTACGCTGGTTATTTCTTTTGGCAGACTTTACAGTAAAACGTCGATCGTCCGGAATGGACGGTTCGGGAGATGGGGGTTTGGCAATGGGGACAGGGTTGATTTTCTTTGCCGTAAACAGACAGGTTGACGGCATAGTAGCCAGGCGTGTTGTCGGCGCTGAAGAAATCGCGCAACGTGGTGCCTCCGGAGGCGATACTGTTTTTCAATGTGGACTGTAAAGAGGGAATCAACTTTTGCCATTGGGCGAGCGTGATTTTTCCCGCATGCTTCATAGGATGGATCGCCGCGTCGAACAAAGATTCGCAGGCATAGATATTGCCGACTCCGGTGATGCGTTTGGAATCCATGAGGAAAGATTTGATCGGCACTTTCCGGTTTCTAGCCATGACTTTTAATGCCTTTGGGGTTGTTTCCTCTCCCAGGGGGTCCAGACCCAGATGGTTTAAAAGCGGATGGCCTTCATCGTTTTGGGCCCACAAAATACAGCCGAAGCGACGCGGATCGATAAAGTGCAAATAAACATCCGGCTCAAAGTGAAAAATAGCATGCGTGTGATTCTCAACAGATTTCATGGAAGGGTGTCGAACCACCCGTCCGCTCATTCCCAAATGCAAAATCATTGCGCCGGTGGGGACGTGCATCAATAAGTATTTGCCGCGGCGGGTGATGTCAGAAACAATTTTTCCGGACAACTCCTCCTTGAGTTTCTCTCGCGGAATGGGAAAGCGGATGTCCTTTCGGAAAAACTTTAGCTTGAGCAGGGTCTTATTTTTTACCAGCGGGAGAAGAGCGCGTCTCAGTGTTTCGACTTCTGGAAGCTCGGGCATGGGAAGGCAGGCGCAACGCTTCTACGAATCGGAAGATTCCGGTGGTGCTTTTGAGTCTTCATTCGAAATTTCAGCGTTCTCTTTGCCAGAGGTTTCAGGTGCTTTAGCGACCACGACCTTTGAAGGACGAAGCATCCGCCCTTTCAACCGATAGCCCTTGGAATACTCTTCGGTGATGGTGTTTTCTTCATGATCGTCCGATTCCACCTGGCACATGACCTCGTGAAGATTGGGATCGAATTTTTTGCCCAGAGCCTCTACGGATTCCACCTTTTCTTTTTCAAGAAAGGAATGGAATTGCTTGAGAATCATTTCTACGCCTTCCTGCAGGCTTTTGACTGTAGGGTTTGGAGCCGATAAAGCGCGTTCCAGGTTGTCGTTGATTAGAATCAGTTCTTTGAGCAACCGCTCGTTGGCGTACTGTGAAAAATCCTCTTTTTCCTTTTGCAATCTCTTTTTGAAATTTTCTGTGTCGGCTTTATAGCGGAGGAACTCACCTTTCAGTTCGGCAATTTCTTCCTCCTTTTTTTTCAGATTTTCGTTCAATATTTCAGTGGGGTCTTTTTCAGACTCCCCGGCTTCATCGGTTTCATCCATAGAAGTGTCTGCGCCGGATTCGCCCGCAACGGGTTCTTCAATTTCTAAATCCATATTTTTATCGTAAGTGGTTTTCTTCTTCATAATTCTAATTCAATACTCCAGATCGTTTTGCGATATTAAGGTAGAAACGGTTTTTGCTGTTTGATTGACGATGGGGATGATTTTTTTATAATCCATCCGTTTCGGGCCAAAAATAGCCAGACTACCCAGAATTTCATCTCCCTTTTGATAGTTTTTGGCGATTAAACTGCACCCTTCCATTTCTTCATCCAGAAATTCCTGCCCGATGAGAATCGTCATTCCCTCCTGTTTGAGGCAACGGTCCAACAGCTTGACCAGCTTGGATTTTTCTTCCAGGGTTTTTAGAAGCCCCTTGATTTTTTCCAGATCGGCCCGGAATTCAGGATGATCCAGCAGGTTCAAGGCGCCTTCCACCAGGAGAGGATGGGTGTCCAAATCCTCCGCAAACAGTTTGTTAGAAAGATCCATGGCCTTCTTCATCAACTGGTCGTAGTGCTCCCGCTCATTTCTCAACCGGTAAACCAGTTCCTTACGGATGGTTTGTATGGATTTTCCACTGAACTCTGCATTGAGGTAATTGGAGATGGAAGTCAGTTTTTCCTGTGTCATTTCCTTTTCCAGAGCAATGACTTTATTCTGCATGATTCCAAGGTCGGAATAGAACACCGCCAATGCCCGGTCGGAAGCCACTTTGATGAATTCGATATGCTTGAACAACGTTTGAGAAAACGTCGGAAGCATGACCAGTCCCGTGTGTTGAGAGCTGACGGAAAGGGCATTGCACGCTGTCTCTAACACTTCCTGCAGGTTGTGGTTACCCGTGCCATAGCCATAAGTTTGATCCTCCACCTCCTTAAGCAGGTTTTGTGGATTGAGGAGTTGGTCCACATAAAATTGATAACCCTGGTCCGTCGGAATGCGGCCTGCCGAGGTGTGCGGTTGATGTAAATAACCCATTTCCTCCAAGTCGGACATCACATTGCGGATGGTTGCCGGGCTCAACTTTTCTGAGTGTTTCCTGGAGATACTTCTAGAACCCACCGGCTCTGCATTCTGGATGTATTCATTGACCACCTCCAAAAGCACCGCTTTCCTTCTGTCGTCCAGATGAAATTTGCTCATTGATTTAAAGGTAAAATGGTTTGGAGGAGATCAGATAATCTATTGCTACAATAAATTATCAGTCAAGCCCTGCAATGTCAATAACAAGCCAAACGCATAGAACCGGGTTAAAACGCTCTAAAAATATTGAAAAATTTGGCTTTAGGTAATTTATGGCTTTGCTTGAGAGGTGCGTTTAAGAAGGAGCGGGCAACGAAACAGTAATGAGAGTTCCATGAGAAGGTTTGCTTTGAGCAGAAATTTTGCCGCCATGCTGGTTGACAATTTTTTGGCAAATGGTGAGGCCCATTCCTGTTCCCTCATAATCGCTTTTGGTGTGCAGACGTTGGAAAGGTTTAAAAATTTTACTCACGTATTTTTCATCAAAACCGATTCCATTGTCCTTCACAGAAATCCGGTAAAACCCTTCTTCCTTTGCAGAGCAGTTTATCTTAACGATGGGAGAAACATCGGTTTTATGGTATTTAATCGCGTTTGAAATCAGATTCTGGAATAGTTGGCGAATTTGCATTTGATCCCCTTCAATGACGGGTAAACGACCCATGAAAACCTTTCCCTTATTGTTTGTGATCAATAAATCAAGATCCTCCACGACTTCAGGGATCAATCGGTTGAGGTCAATGGGTGACAATGTTTTTGATATAGTGGTTACCTTGGAAAACTCAAGGAGATCCCCGATAAACTGACTCAAGCGCTCGGCGGATTTTTGCATCCGTTGCAAGGTATCCCGTCCTTGTGGGTCCTGATTGGAGATTTGGGTTTCCAAACGGTCTCCAAGGATTATGATTTTGCGGAGCGGTTCCTGAAGGTCGTGGGAAGCGATAGTGGAGAAGTCTTGCAGTTCCATATTGCTGCGTTCCAGTTCATCGGCATATGCTTTGAGTTTTGTTTCCGCAGTTTTGCGCTCCGTGATATCTTTCATTACCCCTATGAATCGGGTTTTTCCTGTAATAGCCATTTTCCGGACGGACAATGCCAGGTCAAATATAGACCCGTTTTGGTGTCTGCCCTGGACTTCACGGTCCAGTTCCAGATTTATGGCCTGATCTTTGGATGCATACCGCCGCAGGTATCCGTCATGCTCCGATCGGTAGGGTTCCGGCATGAGGGTTTTTATGTTCCGGCCGATGATTTCTGAGGCTTGATAGCCAAACATTTTTTCCGCCGCCGGGTTGAAGGTATCGACCGACCCCAGCTCATTGATGGTGATGATGGCGTCACCGGCGTTGTCCATGATGGCGCGGGAACGGACCTCACTTTCAATCACGTCCTGGAGAGCCGACTGGCGGTCAATTTCCGTTCGGACCTGGCGGAAATGAAATATAAAGGCGGATAGCGCGGATAAAACAAAAAACCCGAAAAGCAAAACAAACCAGGAGTTCATGGTTTGCAAAGGCGCAAACGCCTCATCCACATCCATTTCTGTAGCCACTCCAAAATAATAGTCTGGCAGCCAGGCCCAGGCTCCCACGACCAGCACTCCCCGATAGTCATTGTATCCGTCCACATTGATACCCGTTTTCCCTTTTGTGGCACTCGCGGCCATGAAGGTCAGTGGTTGTTGTGAGCGGGGCGGGGCGGGGCGAAATCTCCTTATCATGTTGGCGCCGGGGTCGCGAACCTGCATTTGCAGGATGGCCCGGTTTTCCAGGTGCTCTGCCAGGAGTCCCGCTTTTTTGAGTTGAGAGTTGAATCGGCTTTCCGAAAGCATAAGACCCTCCCCGTTAAGGGCATAGGTTTCCCCGGTTTTACCCAAACGGTTGATTTCTAATATGCGCGTGAAGGCAATCTCCGGACGAATACGAAAACCCAGCACGCCAACGGTTTCACCCGCCGGGTCGCGGATAGGGGTTGAGGCAAACATGGTGGGCCAATTTGAATGCCAGACCCCATGAACGTCCGGCAAATCCACTTCCCCTGTAAAAGGGGGGGAAAGGACGGTATCCCCCTGGAGAGAACGATAGAAAAAATCGGAATGCTCTATCAACTGACGCTTGCCAAGTGGTTCCTCCAGGAAAGCCCCCAACTGATATCCGGTGTTGTCCAAAAGAACGAATCCGATAAAACCATATTTCTTACACGCCGCTCCAAGGTGTTCCCTTAGCCAGCGGAGTTCCTGGGTTTGTTTTAGAATATCCGGACCAACATCCTTAGTTTTTGAGACTTCAATAAAAGAGAGAATTTTTTGACGGACTTCGGGTTGAGTCGCCAATACCTGAGCATCCAGTTTTTTGTCCTCAATCCAGATTTTTAAAGCTTCTATGTTCGCGGAGAGGGTTGTCTGAAGCTGTGCGGCGAGGTTCTTTTTCATTTCCTTCTCAACAGCAGAAAGCCCGAACCAGCCAATGGCGGCGAGAAGGAGGATCGTCGCAAAAGACAAACGAACATTGGGCGAGAGCAGGAGTGCAAGCCGTCTGTTCCAATGTTTTGAGGGAGTATTTATACGGGATTCAGGAGGAGGGTCGCGTTTTTCCTGATTCATGATCCAGCTCCTTTAACAAATGGTTTTTAGGGCTTCAGCTTTAGGGGCGACGCAAAACCAGGATTCAAACGGGTCAACCTGCATATTTAAAGTTACATCTAATCCAACTGTAAAATTAATAAGTAAACGGCGTGATCGCTTTTCTTCTAATAGTAAGGGAATTGGAAAGTTTAAAAAGGCCGGTGAGAAAAAACTAGCCTATTGAAACACAATACATTTTCTGTAGCAATCGAGGGAACTCTGAAAATAATGTCATATTTTGAATGACATTTTATTGGCAAAGTGAAGCCGGTCAGTGGATCAAGCCATTTTTTATGGCGTAGTAAGTCAATTGTGAATTATTGCTCAACTTCAACTTCTCCAAAATGCGGCTCCGGTAGGTGCTGATGGTCGGGACACTAAGAGATAGCTCTGCCGCAATTTCTGAAACGGTCCTGCCGGAAGCAATGAGGGTGAACACCTGGTATTCCCGGTTGGACAGTAAATTGTGGGAAGGAGTGTCAAAACTGACTTCAAGGTCCTCGGCCAACTTTTCAGCGAGGGAATGGCTGACGTATTTTCTTCCTTCGGCGACCTTTCGAATGGCTTCAAGGAGATCGGGTATAGAACCGTTCTTTGTCAGGTAGCCGGAAGCGCCAGCCTTTAATAACCGGACGGCATATTGATTTTCCGGATACATGGTATAAATCAATACCGGCAGGTCGGGTTGTTTGGATTTAATTTCTTTAAGAATATCAATAATGTTTGGGCCAGGCATGGCAATATCGAGAATGAGAACGTCCCAGCCATTATTCATGATTTTTTGCAGCAATACGTGTCCATTATTAGCTTCGCCGGTGATGGCCATTTCCGGGCAACAGGACAGGATTTTTTTCAATCCCTCGCGGACGATGGCATGGTCATCAGCGATAAAAATGTTGATAGCGTCGAGAGCGATCATATGCGGGAAAAAGCCTCTCTTCAAAAAATATTAGACAAAGTTAATGCATGTGCGAAAAACTGCTTTAGATAAATGTCCCAATACCTTTGAAATTAATTGCAAAAAGGGCTCATTATATGTTGTATCAACGAGAAGCCACAATCGTTTGGTCACTGATAATTTTGTAGTTTTATGACTACGTCTTAGGGGGGTCAGCAACTGCAGTGCCATCGCGATTAATCAAAGGGACTCTCAGTGTGACGAAGGTCCCATTTTCCGGAACCCCTTTGATATGAAATTCTCCTCCCCAAAGCCGGGCGCGCTCCCTCATACCCAGGATGCCCATTGACCATTCGCTGTAAACCTGCGTCTGGGAAATGCCTTTTCCATTGTCCCGAATGGTCAGACAGATTTGTTCACTATTTTTCATAAAGTTGATATGGATTCTCGATGCATCTGCATGCCGGGCGACGTTTGTCAGAGTTTCCTGGAGAATCCGATAAATCATAATAGCCTGGTCGTCGTTCAGGTCGATGTGCGATGGTTGTATGCTGAGCACACATTGAATGCCTGTTTTTTCTTGAAACTCCTTGACCTGCCACTCAATCGCTTCGCAAATTCCAAGGTTATCCAGAATCGTTGGGTGCAAATCCGAAGTGATTCTTTGTACCGTCTCCATCACAACGTCAATGAGTTTTTCCATCGAAACGATTTTCTCACGCAGAGCCAGCTGGGATTCAGAAATTCGCGGTTTCACCCAGTTGAAATCGTATTTTAAACCGGTCAGTAATTGACCGATTTCATCGTGAACTTCTCGGGCGATATGTCTGCGCTCTTCCTCTCTTATGGTTTGCAGCCGGTTGGAAAGGTTCCGAAGTTGTTCAAGAGACACTTCCAATTGGCTTTTTTCATCCTCCCGGCAAGTGATATCCATGGCCATACTGATAACATATCGCAGGCCATTGGGGAGCCGTCCCAGCGGACTTGAACGAAAATCCCAAACCTGTTTTTCTCCGGAAGAAGTTGTGATCGGGAAAGATCCTTCTAATTTTAATTTATCAATGCTGTAAAGCTTCTGGATTTCCTTTAAAACCTGTGGTTCTTTCTCACCACAAGCTTTCCGGGCCCAGTCGTTTATCGTAGGAATGTCTGACAAGTCATAGCCGGTCAACTGGGTCCAGATTTTATTCACCATGTGAACTTGCCCGTCCTCAGAATGAATCATCAAGGGGATGGGTGCATCCCGAACCACCCGATACAAGCGGTTTTCAGCTTCATTTAGTTTTTTCTCCACCCGTTGACGTTTTATCTCATTTTGATGGGCGCGAACCAGGTTTCCACAGGTTTCAACGAAAGGCTGTAAATATTCAACTATATTTTTATTGTAGCCTCCGTCTCGGTTCGCCAGGCAAACCATGCCAAATAATTCATTGTTGTGTATGAAGGGAAGCCCAAGAAATGAATGCAGGGGGGGATGTCCTTCAGGCAGACCTCCACGCCGAAGATCGGTAGAGGGTGCGTTCGAAATGACAGGTTCACGAGTAGCCAGCACCGCTCCGTACAGGCTGTCAAAATTGTATAACTCCAAACCCGTTTTCAAAAATTTCTTGTATGCTTTGTTGTTTTCATCTTCCCACCGAATATTTGTGTTGGCCAGGGATTTGAGGAAAGGTTTTCCATAAGAATCTTTTGTCAATTCAGCGATGAACCCGAATTCGCTCTGAGTGAGAGAAAGTGTTTTTGCCAATAACTCTTCAAAAAATAAAATGGAATTGGCTTCCTGGATAAACCGGGATTGGGCGTCAGTGATAGCGTCTAAAAGGTTATTGGAAAGGCGCAGTTTCTTTTCTCGTTGCAAATGCAAAAGACACAGCCATGCAGTCACCCAGATTGCGAACAGAGCGAGAGAGCGATTGATAAAAACTTTCCATAGTTCGCCGCCAATGGGTGATAAGAAATAACCGGTGATTGTGAGAGTCGACCCAATAATAGCCGCAACCAGAATAGCGCGTCGATCATGGAATAACAATCCGGGAATGATCAGGATAATATAGGGAACGCCTCCGGCAATGCCCAACTCCCAGATAAGATCCAACGCGAAACCTGTGCAGGCCAGAACTGTGCAAAGGCCGTAGACAAACAAGTTCAAATTTTTATTTCTAACTGATTCTAACATCCTGGGTTTGTGGCAGAAAAAAAGGGCGAGCGAAAAAATCTATAACCCCTCCAACTATCAAGCACGAGAACCAGCTAAACTCAGCCTCAGTGAAAATAGTTTTTGGGTTGTTATATGATTTTATTATGCAGTGCGCACAAGGCTTTTTAAAGGGAAATAAATAGTTTTATAAAACGAGAAATGCAGAAACAGAATAGTTTCGAACTTTCAATATCGTTACAGGTTAAGTTTTAGGGTGTGGGGATGAATGCGTGTGTTGCTTAGGTTGGGGAGTTATTTTTCTACGATTTGAGTGCCCACTCCTTTTGTGGTAAATATTTCCAAAAGGAGAGCGTGCTGGATGCGCCCATCGATGATATGTGTTTTGACCACGCCCGCCTTCAACGCATCCAGACAACATTTGACCTTGGGGAGCATGCCGTTCCGGACGACGCGGGTTTTGATAAGGCTCGACGCTTTTTTGCGAGTGAGTTCGGATATCAAGGATTGGTCCTTTCCTTGAACGCCTTGCGTATCCGTCATCAGTATGAGTTTTTCAGCTTTCAAGGCGGATGCAATACTGGCCGCCACGAAATCCGCATTGATGTTCAGCGTTTCCTGGTTTTTCCCTTTACCTATTGGGGCGATGACCGGAATGAATCCGCTTTTGTCGAGGGTGTCCAAAATTTTGGGATTGACCCGGGTGATTTCTCCCACAAGACCGAGATCGATGATTTCCGGACGGTCGGTCTCGGGAGATTTTTTAATTTTCGGATGACGCTTGGCGAGGATCAGGTCTCCGTCTTTTCCCGTGATGCCAACGGCGTTTCCTCCGTGACGGTTGATGAGAGACACGATTTCCTTATTTACTTTTCCACCCAACACCATTTCCACCACATCGATGGTTTCCTTATTAGTGATCCTCTGGCCTTGGACGAATTCGGATTGGATTCCAAGCGCATCCAGAGTTTTTCCGATTTGCGGTCCGCCCCCATGTACGATGACGGGATTGATTCCCACGTATTTCATCAAAACGATATCGCGGGCAAAATCCTCATTTAAACTATCGGAGACCATCGCATTGCCACCGTATTTAACAACGATGGTTTTCCCGAAAAATTTTTTAATAAAGGGCAGGGCTTCGAGAAGGGTTTCGGCTTTCTGAATGCTTTTTTTCACTGGGTCCTTTTAGAGAATAAACCGGCTCAAATCTTCATTTTCGATGATGTCCTTAAGTTTTTCTTTCACATGCGCCGCATCAATGGAGATCGTTTTATTCTCCAGATCGGGGGCGTCGAAAGAAATATCCTCCAGCAGCTTTTCCATGATCGTTTGCAGACGGCGGGCGCCGATGTTTTCGGTCCGCTCGTTGACCGTGGCGGACATGGCGGCAATTTCCTCAATGGCATCTTCGCTAAAACGGATGTCAACTTCCTCGGACTTCATCAGCGATACATATTGCTTGACCAGGGCGTTGTTAGGCTCGGTGAGAATTCTTATGAAATCCGCCTTAGTGAGGGAATCCAACTCAACCCGGATCGGGAATCGTCCTTGAAACTCCGGGATCAGGTCCGAGGGTTTGGCCGCGTGAAAAGCTCCCGCTGAAATAAAGAGGATGTGATCGGTCTTTACAATTCCATATTTGGTATTGATGGATGAACCTTCGACAATGGGTAGAAGATCCCGTTGCACACCTTCCCGGGACACGTCGGCTCCGCCGTGTGCACCCTGTCTGCCGATGATTTTATCGATTTCATCGATAAATATGATGCCGTTTTGCTGAGCCCGATCCACAGCTTCTTCCGCCAGTTTTTCAGGGTCGATCAGTTTTTCCGCTTCCTCCCGTGCCAGCACTTTGAATGCTTCAGGAACTTTCAATTTCTTTTTTTTAGTTTTTTGCGGAAACATGGAACCCAGCATATCCTTGATGTTATTACCCATCTCCTCCATGCCTTGCCCCGAGACCACATCGATCATGGGCGTGGACTTCTCCTGAATTTCAACTTCTATCGTCCGGTCATCGAAGCGGCCCTCTTTCAGGTATACGGCGAACTTGGTTCGGGTGCTTTCGTGCTTTTCCCTTTCCGGATCGCTTCGGGTTTGATCTCCCGCAGAAAATAAACTCCCCGGAGGCGGCGGCAGGAGAAGATCGAGCAGTCGTTCCTCGGCTTGTTCCCTGGCTTTTTGCTGGACTTCCAGTTCTTTTTCTTCACGCACCATGGTCTTGCTCAATTCCACAAGGTCGCGGACCATGGATTCGACATCACGTCCCACGTAGCCCACTTCCGTGTACTTGGAAGCCTCCACTTTGACGAACGGAGATTTGGCCAATCGGGCGAGACGACGGGCGATTTCAGTTTTGCCGACCCCGGTGGGGCCAATCATGAGTATATTTTTAGGAGCGACTTCGTCGCGCATTTCTTTCGACAATTGCAGACGCCGCCAGCGGTTCCTGAGAGCGATGGCCACCGCGCGCTTGGCCTTTTCCTGGCCCACGATAAACTTGTCCAGCTCTTTGACGACTTCCCTTGGGGTCAGAGAGGCCATGAATTCGTCCGGTTTTTTTTGATCGGGAGTTTTCATCAGAGAAACACTATCGTTCATGGAGCTACAAATCCTCAATCGTTAAATTCGAATTGGTGTAAATACAAATGGATTGCGCGATGTTCATCGCTTCCTCTACAACCTTTCTGGCGTCGAGGTCGGTGTGTTCAAAAAGGGCCTTGGCGGCGGCGAGCGCAAACATGCCTCCCGATCCGATGGCGAGAATGCCGTCATCAGGCTCGATCACATCTCCCGTTCCGGACACAAGAAATGACTTTTCCTTGTCAGCGACGATCAGCATGGCTTCCAGGCGGCGGAGCATCTTGTCGGTCCTCCAGTCCTTGGCAAGCTCTACCGCCGAGCGGGCCAGGTTGCCCTGAAATTTCTCCAGCTTTTCCTCAAAGCGCGCAAACAAAGAGAACGCGTCCGCGGTGGAGCCTGCAAATCCGCCGATGACCTTGTCATGATACATTCTTCTCACCTTATTCGCACTGTGCTTCATCACCGTGTTGCCGAGGGAGACTTGTCCGTCCCCGCCCATAGACACTTTATCGTTTTTTCGGACACAGAGAATGGTCGTTGCGTGCATCATAGGAAATTTAACTTAAAAAATTAGTAAATATTGACTCCGCCAGCGGGTCGCCTGATTTCAGGAACGCCTGGCAGGCGTTTTTTCCCTCGCTCGGGGATGTGCTTTATCGTAAGTCTCTGCCAAACGGTCGATTGTGAGATGCGTGTATTTTTGAGTTGTGGATAAACTTGAATGTCCCAGCATTTCCTGAATCGACCGCAAGTCTGCTCCCGCATCGAGCATATGGGTGGCAAAGGAATGTCTCAACGAATGAGGAGAGATTTTACCGGAAAAATTGTTTTGTTTGATATATTTTTCCACAATTTTCCGGACTCCACGGACGGAGATCCCTGATCCCCGGAAGTTCAAAAACAACGATTTTGATGCCGGAGGCAATTTGGCGGCCCGTTGTTCCCGAAATTCAATATAGGTCCGGAGGACAGCGGCTGACTTTTCTCCCATCGGGAGCAGCCTTTCTTTTTTACCCTTTCCTCTTACCTTAACCATTCGCTGTGACAAGTGCAAGTCATCCATGCGAATGCCCACCAGTTCGCTGATCCGAACTCCTGTGCTGTAAAACAACTCGAGAATCGCCCGGTCTCTCGTTGCGAGAAAATTCTTCCCTTCCGGAAGTTCCAGCAGCCGGAAGATTTCATCGACTGAAAGATAGGAGGGAAGCCTGTGCACTTTTTTGGGCGATGGAATCGTTTTGGCCGCGTTGGTTTCCAGATAACCTTCCCGGCAAAGAAATTTAAAAAAAGAGCTCAATGTGGAAAGCTTGCGGGCCATGGTCGCGCCGGATGCAGAGCTTTCGTAAAGGGAGCTCAGAAATGAACGGATGGTCAGCCGGTCAATTTTTTCCAGGTGGAAAATTTCGCCTTTTGTTCCATGTCCCGATTCACGTAGAAATTCAACAAATTGACCTAAATCGGTGAGGTAGCTGTTTACCGTGTGTGGGGAGGCGTTCTTCTCTCCAATCAGGTAAGACTTGAACTCCTGAATGTACTTGTCCAACTGAAAACTCCTTTGATTTCAATAGTATCAATCTAACTCACGGTAAAATAGAAGTCAAGGCGGGGTCGCTCTGCAAGGGCGTGGAGGCCCTGATTCAAATCTTCTGCTTTTCAGAAGTTGATCCCTGAGATGTGTCCTGAACGGATTAGCGTTTGGTTTTGGAAAATTTTGTAAGACTTATTTAGCGGTTTCGACATTACCCTCAGTTTAAAATAAAGAGAAATGATATTCTTCGAACGGTCAACAATGAGTTCCAAATAGGTCCTCTAAGAATAAAAATCATGCGAAACCTGTTTGCTTCCGGTTTAACAAATCGTTCATCAACCCTGAATACCGCTCAAACGCATATCGTGGCGGAGGCCAAGGCGAGGACAAGAAATAGAATGGGCAGGTTTTTCACGAAGAATCAGATTTTAGGAAGAAAAGGCAGCATCGGTTGCGTGTCGTTGGAAATCAGTCAGCGTTGCAATCTCGACTGCTCTCTTTGCTATCTGTCTTCCAACTCAAATCAGGTAACGGACCTCCCTATCCAGGAGGTGTTTCGCAGGTTGGATGAGATCAAAAACCATTTCGGTGTGGGAACCAATGTCCAGGTCAGTGGCGGCGACCCCACGATGCGGGATCGCGGGGAACTCATGCGGATCGTGCGCTATACGCGGGAGATTGGATTGCTCCCTGCCTTATTCACCAACGGCATTCGATGCGACCGCAAGATGCTTGAAGAGCTTGTGGAAAATGGATTGAGCGATGTTGCCTTTCATGTAGACCTCACTCAGGGAAGAAAGGGGTTCCGTACTGAAAGGGAACTCAATGAAATCCGCACACTGTATATCGACATGGCGCGCGGGCTGCCGCTGATGGTCATTTTTAACACCACGGTCCATGCGGAAAACTTTGTGGAAATTCCGAATCTGGTGCGGTTTTTCATCGAAAATTCCGATGTGGTGGGTTTTGCATCTTTTCAGCTGCAAGCGGATACGGGGCGCGGAGTGCTTGGCAAACGCAAGGAGTTGATCTCGCTGGAAACGGTGAAGCAACAGATTGACGAAGGAGCAGGTAATTTCCTGGGCTGGGACGGCATCCGCGTGGGCCATCCAAAGTGCCACAGCTACGTTCCCACCCTGGCAGTAGGAGGAAAAGCCTACAGTCTGATCGACGACCCGGATCTGGCGGGAGATTTTTTAAACGACTTTCAGCACATGATGCACGATCGCAGGGAATCGCCCGCCGTTATTGTTCTCCGGTATATTTTAGAAGCTTTGAAACAACCCTCCTGGCTGATCCGGGGAGCAAAGTATTACCTGCCCAGGCTGTGGAAACTCCGCCAGGAAATCCTGGCCAGCCGCGGAAAAGTGCGGAAGATTTCGTTCTTCGTGCAAAACTTCATGGATGCCGAACATCTCGATCCCGAAAGAATCCAAGCCTGTTCTTTCATGGTCATGACCCCGGACGGCCCTCTGTCGATGTGTGCCCACAACGCCAAACGGGATGATTATATCCTGCGCCCGATTTCGGTTCCTGATGAAAAAGGGACGGTGATGTTTTATCCACTGAAGAGTAAAAAATCTTTCATCGGGGAAAGCCATGAAGCTCCGGCATGAAAAATGCAAATTTATTTTTGGGTGCGTTTCCATTTTCCGGATTCTTTTATTGAGTCTGGCAATGGCCGGGTGCGCGACAGTGGTCCAGCCGCCTTCTATTACCCAGCCCGGAAGCGGAAGTCTTTCCAGAGAATCGGCATTTAGAGCCTGGTCGCAAGTGTTGGCAAGTTCGGTGGATTGGCAGGGCCGTGTGGATTTTGAGCACCTGGAAAGAAACCCGTCCCCTCTTTATGAATATGTCGCCTACATAGCAAAAGTCAGCCCCGAAAAGAATCCTGACAAGTTTCCCACTATTGAAGAGCAGTTGGCGTATTACATCAATTCTTATAATGCGCTCGCTATGTATGGAGTCATCACACATGGCCTGCCAAACAATTTCAACCGTCTGTGGGATCGGGCGAAGTTTTTTAAATTCACGCGGTTTAACATTGGAGGCAGGGAACTTTCGTTATTGAATTATGAAAACGATGTCATTCGGCCTTTGGGAGATCCAAGAATCCATTTCGCTTTAAACTGCATGGTGCGGGCTTGTCCGCGTCTGCCGCAAACTCCTTTCCGGGCCGAAACCCTGGATGCCGATTTAGATCGGTTGACCCGCGAGTTTGTCAATGACTCGCGCCACGTTCAGGTATTGCCCGCGGCGGGGCTGGTACGTCTCTCAGAGATCTTTCGTTTTTACAAGAAAGATTTTGTCAATCCCAAAAGGGCTTCATCCCTGATTGCATACATTAATAAGTATCGTGATGCGCCGGTCAAAAAAAAATTGAAAGTAGAGTTCATCGCTTATGACTGGACAGTCAATTACAAATAAAGTCGTCCTCCGGTCATTGCAGTTTTTTATGGCCTCCGTGCTTCTGTTGACCGGAATAGGAAAATTACTGGATGTCCCGGGGTTTGTGCAGGTTCTCATCGCCTACCAAACGGTTCCGGACTGAATAGCAATTTTTTAAAAAGGAGAAAACTTATGGAACGTTTCAGATTCATTTCATCACAAACGATATTTACTGCGTTCCTCTTTTTATTTCTCTTTTTTACTTCGGTCATCAATACAACGGCGCACTCTGGCCAAAAGGACACATCTCCCTTACCGACTCTTTATTCCGCTCCCGAATTTACGGGTTTGACGAATTGGATCAATTCAAAGGAAATTCCTTCCATGAAAGATCTGCGGGGGAAAGTGGTCCTGGTCGATTTTTGGACCTATTCCTGCTACAACTGCGTCAATACCTTTCCGTATGTTCAGGGTTGGCACGAAAAATTTTCCGGCCAGGGTCTTGTGGTTCTTGGGATTCATGCACCGGAATTTGACTTTGAACGAAACTCAAAAAATGTCAAAAATGCCGTAAAAGAACACGGTTTGACCTATCCCATTGCTTTGGATAACGGATTCAAACTCTGGCGGGCATACAAGAACCGGTATTGGCCGGCCTTTTATTTGATAGATAAAAATGGGATGGTTCGGTACACTCATTTCGGTGAAGGCCGGTATAAAGAAATAGAGGCGGCCATTGCCAGTCTCCTAAAGTGATTTTGTTTTGCAAAGGACCCGAATAGATGGAAGATAAAAACTCACTTCCTCCCGATAATTTTGAGAGGCAAATCAGACAGGCAAAGGAAAACTTCCAGGTCATCGCGGAATTGAAGGAAAAACTGGATATTCTGACGGAACACGTGACCTCCCGTAAAGAAGCGCTGGAAGAAGAAATCGAAGAAAGTCTCCACGAGGCGATAAGAAACAGCAGGGACAGTCTCGAAAAAATTCAGGAGAACATCGACCCGAAGCTGGAGAAAGTCATTCGCGCCAAGTTGGAAGAAATCGACAAAAAAATGAATGTCTGGAAGGAAGAAAGTGTTTCGGCGGTTAAAGAAGAGATTAAAAAGGAATCGCCGGAGTTGACCAAAAAAATCCTCTGGGAGTTGGATCAGATCATCGTCGAAAAAGTGAAGCTGGTGAAAGACCAGATGATGAATTCGGTCAAGGAGGAAGTGAATAACGGGGTGAGTTCAGCACTTGAGGAGTTTAAAAAGGACGCGGATAAAAATTTTCAGCGCATGCGTCTGTTGAGTGTTGGGTCTCTGATTTTATCGCTGTTGGTTTTGGCGGGCTTTATTTATTTTGCTTCGCAATGACTGCTCGTGGGATGGAAAGACCGTTTCAGGTAATGAGCCAGAACAGATAAAAAAACAGAACCCCCGATAAAATCACCTGCCAGACAAACCCAAACCCCGGTCCGGTAAATAATATCAGAACGGTGGCGCTGCAAAGAATAACGAAGGCCAGGATCAGTCGCGTGCGTTTTTTTAAAATCGGTTTCATGGAGTAAACGGTTTGAGGGTCCCTTGGGATTCTTGACGCAATGATTTTCTAGGGGAAAAGTTTCTTCATCGTTTCCGCCAGATAAATATCTTCCACTTCCGAAAAAATATCCTCAGTTGAAAATTCAGGTTCTCCTTCTCGTCCTGTTTCTTCATTGATCACCGATTTCTGTTTGAACCCCAACCGCGGGTGGGAGTCGAGGTAACCCTGGATCTCGCTCAGTTCAAACACCGTTTTAATTTCACGTATGAATATTTTCTGAGCTTCTTCCAGGCGGCTGATCCTGTCCAGAAGTTCTCCATAATTGGATTTGATGGTCAGCGCGTAATTCAACCGCAGGGACTTTTCTCCCAATGACGACGGGACTTCTTTGAAAGGATTTTTCTCCGGATACAGGAACCTGAGTTTGTTACGGCATTTGTTCAGTTCATGAAGGTTCCGGGAAAATTTTTCCCCGATCAGAAACGCCAGCCCCTGGGTCACTCCTTCCTGCTCGGCAATTTTCCGCGCTTCTTCGCAGTAGGTTTTAATTTGATGGAAACTCATCGTACAAAATTTCTATAAAAAGTTTTGGCCTTCCTTAGGGTTTATTGGGGAAAAGCGATACGCGCTTCACCATAATATTCTTTTATTGCAGGAGATGTAAACTGATTTTTGAAATTCGTTAAAATTACTGGGCCGAAACTGTTTTTAAGGGTTCTTGAAGGGATCCCCATAGTAAAATCGTGCGCAAAGCGAACCGAGATATCGAGTGAAGGAATGTACCAAACCTTCCTTTCCCTGGACCGGCTGGACGTAAATAAACCGCATTCCCGCGGATATGGCGCCGCCGTCGGTGATGAAATTATCTCCGACCATGCAGACTTTTGCGGGATCGTCCATTCCAAGATGCATTTTCATCGCCGTCTCGAATCCGCGCGGGTCCGGCTTTGCGTAAGCCTCCCGGACCACTTCGATTCCCTGAAATTGCTGGAACAGCTGATTATCGGAATTGGTATAAATGGCCACTTTCAATCCCTTGTCAGCCATTTGCCGAACATGATTGACCACGCTTTCGGAATAATGCCTTGTATGATGAGGCCCCAGGGTTCCATCGGCATCCAGCAGAATCCCTTTCACACCGTCGTTTAAGAGTGCGTCGATCGGAATGTCCTCAAATCGTTTAACAGCCAGATAGGATTTTAGATACCGGGGGTTGAAGGGAAGCGAAAGAAAACGCAGAATTTTTGCCGGCGTCAATCCTTCGCGGGAGGGTGGGGTGCTGGCGGAATTTGTTTCGGTCATGGGATTATAAGATCGTTGGCTGGGCAAGAAACAGAGTTTCGATTATCTGTTGATGCCAGGACAAATTCAAATGAAATTTTTCCTGATCCTCTCCAACCTCAACACCTGCCTTTGAAACCGGAAGGATGCGCAGGGAACACTCTGACGCACCTTATTCATTCACGTCCAATGCTCCAGGTCCAACGACCGGTACTGGATGGCTTCGGCAACGTGTTCCGACCGGATATTTTCTTCGCCCTCCAGGTCGGCGATCGTGCGGGAGACCTTTAAAATGCGGTCGTGAGCCCGTGCGCTGAGCGTCAGTTTTTCCATCGCCAGCGCCATGATTTTTTGGGCTGCCTCTTCTAAATGGCAATGAGTTTTCAACTGCCGGGTGGTCATGGTGGCGTTGCAATAGACTTTGGAAATTTTTAGGCGTTCCCCCTGGATTTTTCTGGCGTCTTCCACGCGTCCTCTGATTTGAGAAGACGCTTCTCCCACGCTGTCGGAAGCGAGTTCCTTATACTCTATAGAGGGAACCTCGATATGAATGTCGATGCGGTCCAGCAGCGGGCCGGATATTTTGGAAAGATATTTCTTAATTTGCATCGGCGTGCAGTGGCATTCTTTTCGATGGTGGGATTTAAACCCGCAGGGGCAGGGGTTGAGAGCGCCGACCAGCATGATTTTCGCGGGATAAGTCAAAGAACCGGACGCCCGGGAAATCGACACCATCCCTTCCTCCAAAGGCTGGCGAAGGACCTCTAGTACATTGCGTTTGAATTCCGGCATTTCATCAAGAAACAGCACTCCATTGTGGGCCAAAGAGATTTCTCCCGGTTGCGGATTCCGCCCTCCGCCGATCAATCCGGCATCTGAAATCGTGTGGTGGGGAGAACGAAAAGGCCGGGTTGCCAAAAGACCGTTGCCATTATTGACATGGCCTAGAATGCTGTGAACCTGGG
This sequence comes from Nitrospinaceae bacterium, assembly GCA_021604505.1. Lineage (NCBI taxonomy): Bacteria > Pseudomonadati > Nitrospinota > Nitrospinia > Nitrospinales > Nitrospinaceae > Nitrospinaceae bacterium. The sequence continues at coordinate 1,003,993 of BQJC01000001.1, forward strand.
TGGTCTCAATGGCCTCTCCAAGACTGATGGAAGGCAAAATAGTGGGAATCCGTTTGGCCAGCATGGACTTGCCGCTTCCCGGCGGTCCGATGAGAAGAATATTGTGCCCTCCGGCGGCGGCGATTTCCAAAGCCCGCTTGACATGTTGCTGGCCTTTAACATCGGTGAAGTCAATTTCATAACGGGTTTCGTTAAAAAACTGTTCCTCGAGATTTATTTTGCGTGGTTCAATGGAAGCTGTCCCATTAAGAAACTCCATGGCCTGCGGTAAAGTTTCCACCGGAAAAACGTTCAGCTCATTCACAACCGATGCCTCAGCCGCGTTCTCAACCGGCACCAGTAATCCGGAAAGCCCTTCCTTTTTTGTCATGGCCGCAATGGATAAGGCTCCCTTAATGGGGCGAACCCGGCCATCCAGAGACAATTCGCCGAGGATGAGGTACTGAGACAAGCTTTCTCTTTTGATCAAACCGTTTGCGGCGAGAATACCGAGGGCGATGGGCAGGTCGAAGGCGGAGCCCTCTTTTTTGATATTGGCGGGTGCCAGATTGACGGTTATTTTTCTTAAGGGAAGATCCAGCTTGGTGTTTTTAATGGCGGCGGAAACCCGTTCACTGCTTTCCCTGACGGCGGTGTCCGGAAGGCCGACGATGGACATGCCGGGAAGGCCGGAAGCCAGGTTGACTTCCACTTCCACCGGATACCCGTCGATGCCGGAGAGCGCTCCGCTATGAACCCGTGCAACCATGCGGCTCCTTTAAGTTTTGGTAAATATTTTCAGGGCCTTGAAACTTCGTGGCAACCGTACAACAGACTGTCAGGTGGGTCAAGTTTGCCAAGGTCTTATCCCGCTAAAAAATAGAGGCCAACCGTTACCGGTTGACCTCTTGAAGTTTAAAAAAGTTTTGCAGCCGCGTAACAACTACTCGCGATAGGCGACTCCGTGAGTTTCCCCGTCCGTGGCTACCATTTTAATAATACTGAGATCCGCAGTTGAAAGGATGGCCAGTTGGTTGTCGTCACGGATGGCTACGAAAATAGATTGTCCGTTGGGGCTGATGGCGATCATATCCGGACGATTTCCCAATGGCGTGGATTTAATAAATTTTCCGCTGGCCGCATCGATTTTGGAGATTTGATTCAGTTTGCGCTGTCCCACATAAATCGTTTTTCCGTCCGGGCTGAGCGCCAATCCATGCGGCTCACCAGGGACATCGATGCTGGATTCCACCGCACCTGTTTTGGGGTTGATCAATAACAACTTGTCATCATCCGGAGCGGTCAGCCAGAACTGGGCCCAGCCGTTTGTGGGCCGTATGGCCATGGCCCCTTTGGCTCCCGGCAGGGTTTGAATTATCTTGTGAGAGCCGACATCGACCACCGTAATGTTGGCGTCCCCTGCATTGGCCACGTACACCTGTTTGCCATCCGCGGAAAACACCGCCGTGATGGCCTTTTTACCCGTCGGAATGGTGTGCAGCGCTTTTTTCGAAGCGACATCGATGAAGGTGATATTGCCTGCACCGACATTGCAAGAGACCGCAATCTTTCCATCGGGGGATACCGCCACGTCATGCGCTTTGGTGTCCGCCTGAACATCGGCCAGCTTCTCCTTCGACACCGCGTCGATGATGGCAATGCTGCCGCTTCCCATGACAGAGATGAAAGCCAGTTTGCCATCCGGGCTGAAGGTGACATTGTGAGAACCCTTGCCGGTGGGAATGGTTTTTACGATCTGATGGGAATCGGTATCGATCACCTGAACATTCGCTCCCTGCATATTGGCGACCCAGGCTTCGCCTGCGATACTCTTGCTCACGAACAGCCCTGCCGAAAGACAAATAACAGCGAGGAAGGAAAGTGCAAACGTCTGCCACTTTTTTACGAGGATATTATTTGCTGCAGTTTTCTTTCCTGACATCGTATACCTCCAGGGACAATCGGATTTGGGTTTAACATCTTAAACCGTATTCTACCTCGCTTCGGGAGAAAGGCGCCAATTTAAAGTAGGAAAATTCTTACGTGTCTATTTCCTGAAAATTAACAGTTAACGATATCCCAAGCCTATAAATTTAAAGGGTTTGTTCCATTTTATCGAAACCAGGATGCAAGCCCCAGTTTTTTTTGGCCAGCTTTTTGAATTTCTATCGCACATCCAATTTCCAACTTTCTTTATGAACTCCTTGAGTTAATGAGGCAATACCCTGCAAGCCCTTATGCGTTAAAGGATTTTTTGCATTCAGCCGATAATTACCAGGTAAGCTCTGATTTTTTACCCTGCTGTTACATTGAGCCAGGCAAAAACACCATAAACCCAGTAAAAAATAGATTCGAGTGAATGATGGCCGCTGAACGACCCAAACATCTCCTGATCATTGGCGGAGGACCTTTTCAGATCCCGGCGATCAAGACCGCCAAATCCATGGGGCTGAAAGTAGCGGTCACCGATTACAATCCGGAAGCCGAGGGCATGCTCATTGCCGATTACCCGATCGTGGTCAGCACCCGCAATATCAACCTGACCGTCAACACCGCCAAGGAATTCCACGAGACCTGTCCGCTCGATGGCGTCATGACCCTGGGAACCGATGCCTCGCAGACAGTGGCCGCCGTCGCCGATGCGTTGAATCTTCCCGGCATTCCCTTTGAAGTGGCGGAACGGGCGACAGACAAAATTAAAATGCGCCAATGCCTCCGGGAGCATAAGGTCCCGGTGCCGAAGTTTATTCCCATATGGTCTTTGGAAGAAGCCCAGCGCGCTATTAAAGAAATGCCGCTCCCCCTGGTCATCAAACCCTGTGACAACATGGGTGCACGCGGTGTCAGAAAGATTTTGCAGATAGAGGACTTGATTCCCGCCTTTCGGGAAGCCAAGGAAGCCTCCATCAGTGGAAAACTGCTCATCGAAGAATTTATGGAAGGCCCCGAACTGAGCCTCGACGCCCTGGTATTTGAAGGCCGGATCGAGGTGACGGGGATCGCCGACCGTCATATAGAACGCTCTCCATATTTCGTGGAAGTCGGGCACACCCTGCCTTCCAGCCTTCCACAGGACCAGCAGGGAAAAGCGATGGACGTGTTCCGTCAGGCTGTCCGCGCCATTGGCATCAACCTCGGCGCCGCCAAGGGAGACATCAAAATGACTCCGGACGGTCCCAAGGTGGTTGAAATGGCCGCCCGTCTGAGCGGTGGCTGGATGTCCGCCTACACCTTTCCGCTGTCTTCCGGAGTGAATTTGATCAAAGGTGCGATTCAGGTGGCTCTTGGAGAAACTCCTGGGGATTTAACTCCTAAGACCGCTCTTGTTTCCGCCGAACGGGCGTTGATCCCTTCACCGGGAAAGATTCTTTCCATCAAGGGCGTGGAAGAAGCGCGTAAAATCAAGGGCGTGAGAGAAATCATACTGATGAAGGAAGCCGGCGACTGGGCGGAAGAGGTAAAAAGCAACCTGGGCAAGACCGGATACGTCATCACCAGCGCCAAGACCCGTGAAGAAGCCATCCGTATCAACGATCTGGCAAGAGAAACCATTAAGGTTGAAGTCGGTGAGTCCAACACCTTGACCTGGGACATCATCCGCAACAACGCCCGCAAGAAATTTTATATCGCCTGCAAAGCCTGCGTGGTCTGCGATGGAGCGGAATGCAGGGGCAAGGTTCCGGGCATCGGCGGCATCGGGACCGGAGAGTCGTTCACGGAAAACCTTCGGGCGCTGGCCCGCTTCAAGATCAACCTGCGCACCATCCATCAGGTCAAATTCCCCGATCTTTCCACCGAGCTTTTCGGTCAGAAACTTTCCATCCCGGTTTTGGCCGCGCCGATCACCGGAATGGAGACCAATCTGGCTGGCGGCATGGATGAAAAAGCCTACGCCGATGCCGTGCTGGGAGGGTGTATCTCCAGCGGGACGCTTGGGATGGTGGGGGACGGCGCCAGTCCACAGAAATACCTCATAGGTCTCGAAGCCATTAAAAAGAGGGGAGGGTTGGGAATCCCCGTTTTTAAGCCGCGCGAATACAATCTGGAAATCATCACCCGCTTCAAAGCGGCAGAGGACGCCGGCGCCATCGCCGTGGGAATCGACATCGACGCGGCTTCCTTTAAGACGATGGCCTTGAAAGGCCAGGCGGTGGGACCCAAGTCGGTCGAGGAATTGCGCGAATTAAAATCGCATTTAACCGTTCCTTTTGTTTTGAAAGGCATCATGAACGTGGAATCCGCCTTGGCGGCCATTGACGCAGGAGCGGATGCGATCGTCGTTTCCAATCATGGGGGGCGGGTCATGGACAACATGCCGGGGACTGCGGATGTTCTTCCGGAAATCGCCGCCGCCGTTGCAGGCCGCATCAAAGTGCTGGTGGATGGAGGCATTCGGGAAGGTGTGGATATCCTGAAAATGCTGGCCCTGGGGGCGGATGCCGTCATGATCGGGCGGCCCGTCTGTATCGCGGCGTTCGGAGCGGGCCGGGAAGGCGTGCAATTTTATCTCGATCAAAAACGCGACGAATTGAAAAAAGCCATGATTCTCACCGGATGCGCCAGCATCGGCAAGATCGATCCTTCAGTGATTTTCCGCAATGCCAAGGGAGAACGATGATGAATTCAAACCCGCCACAGTTTTTAAAAATTATTCCAACCGGGAAAAGGGGTATTGGCCTGGAATTGATGCAATCCATGCGCTTTTTGAAGGAAGAATTTGGCGCCAGTTGTTTGAAGTTGTCGACCGAAGATGCGGGCATGTCGTTTGAACAAATTCGCTTTTGGACCGAGTTGGCGGACGGCATTCTTCCAGTCATGGTCAAAATCGGCGGACCCAACGCCCGTAACGATATTAAACAGTTGCTGTCATTCAATATCGACGGTTTGATTGCGCCGATGGTGGAATCCACCTATGGCTTGGAAAATTTTCTTTCAGCGGTCCAGGATTTTACAACTCCCTTGCAAATGCAACGGCTGGTCAAACAGGTCAATATCGAAACCGTGACCGGCGTCGATAAGCTGGACGAAATTCTCGCCGCACCGGAAGCGAATCTTCTCGATGAAATCACCATCGGTTGCAGTGATTTGTCTCAATCTCTCAAAAAAGATCGTCTGGACCCTGTGGTCCAAAGTCTGGTCAAGCAAACGGTCGCTAAAATTAAAGCCAGAAAAATCAATGTGTCTGTTGGCGGCGGCATCGCTCCGGACACCATTGATGAAATTCTCCGCGATATCCAGCCGCATCAGTTCAATACCCGCATGGTGACTTTTACCGTGCATCCAGGTCAACGCTATCGCGCCGCAGTCGCTGAAACCCTTTATTTTGAATTAAAAATGCTGGAGCACGACCTCGCTAAAGGGTTTATTTCCAGGGACGAAGAAAAATTTCGCGCCCGTCAATTGCGGACCCGGCTGGCTGATCTTAAAAAAGGTTGACCCTGCCTGCTGTCTCCAAATTCTTCCCTTTTAATTCCCCTCACTTTTTGCGCCTGATATTGTAAGGAAATCATTGACAAAGTTTGCTTTTTCCATAGAATATTTGCCGCACACCTTTACAATTGCCACAAAAACAAGGTTGAGTTGGGAGCGACTCCAACCGGTCTCAGGATATTTGCAATTGCAGACTGGTAAATTCATTCCCAAACAGCATCAACCCATTCAGTAGGTTTTTGATTAATATTTTTTTGAAACGCAGGAGAATAAAATGCAGTTAACCGGCATGCTCTGGGGTAGAAAGTTGTTGGACCTGGTCGAATATCCTCACTCAGAGGTCCGAGGTCCGGAACTCAGTGTCGATGACATCAAAGATATGATCAGCAGGCACGGCGAAGTTTTTATCAAGCCTGTGTTTAAGGGTGGTGTGGGTAAGAAAGGCAAATCCGGATTGATTGGCCGCGCCAAAAACATCACCGAAGCTTTAAAGGAAAAGGAACGCCTTTATTTTGCCGAGCACAAGGATGGATTGGCTAGCACAAAATCGGATGGCGTGACCTATGAAGGGGCGGTTCCGGCAAAGTACGAAGTTTATTTTTCCATCAGTGAAAGCACCGAGTTTCGTGCGCCGACGATGACCATCACTCATCACGGCGGGGTTGATATCGAGGAACTGGAACCGGAAAAAATCGCCAACGTTCCCTTCGACCCGCTCACCGGACTGAAAGCCTTTCATGTCTCCAATGCTCTAATGAGTCTTGGAGCGCCGCAGGAAATCATCAGCCCTCTGGTGCAGAACCTGCCGAAATTGTGGGACCTGTATAACAATTACGGAATGATCCTTCTCGAGATCAACCCGATCCGCATGATGCCGGGTGCTAAAGGCCGACTCACTCCCGTGGCCTGCGATCTCAAGGCCGCTTTCGATCAGGACGATCCGGCCTGGAAACGGCTGGGACTGCCCGGTCACATTTTTGCGTCCGACTACTCCGAGTTCGAACAGGAAATCAACCAGCTCAGAACCTATCAGGGGCAGAGCGACGTTTTTGTCATGAACGATCAGGGGACCATCACCGCACCTACGTTCGGCGGCGGCGCCAACGCCATGGTGACCGAGCTTCTCGGCGAAGATGCGACGATCTCCTCCGACTTCGGCGGCAATCCTCCTTACGTTAAAATGAACGACATTTCCAAAATTACGTTCAAGCACTGGCTGAACCAGTCGAATATTTTATTCATCATCGGCGGGAAGGCAAACAATACCGACATCTACGAAACCTTCCGCGCGATGGCCGATGGGCTCCGGTGGTATTTTCAGACGCACGGACCCATTCCGCTGTTTGTGGTGGTGGGCCGCGGCGGACCGAACTTGATCCGTGGAATGTCTTACCTTAAAGATATTCTCGATTCTTTGGGAATTCCTTACCGTTTTTTTGGTCACGACAGCGCCATGTCGGAGGTCATCAACTATGCCCTCAAGGTGAATGCGTGGATGAAAAACGGCGGTAAAGAAAAAATCAAGGCCAGCATGAACATCAAATAAGTTAAAAATTTTTTCTAGCCCAATTCAAAAGAGAGGTTTTTGTAATGCATAAGCAAGGTGTTGGAGAATTCCCCTACTACGTTGGGATCAATTCGTTGAGTGAGCTTGCGACCAAGGACGACCGGGTCGTTGTTTTGAATATTCTGGGAAATGAAAGTTCCACCGTAACTCCGGTCAGCCACGAATATTCCGGTGGCAACATTGTGTTCGGAACCGGACCGGGCAAGTCAGGAAAATTCCTGCCCACCAAATCCGGCAAAATTCCGGTATACAACTCCATTAAAGAAGGCATGGCGGCAGGTCACGCATTCAATACCGTCGTGGTTTATCTTCCGCCATCCGGAGTCAAAGACGGAATCGCGGAAGCGGTTCGCGCCAATCCCGATCTTAAAAAAGCGATCATTTTGACAGAAAAAGTTTCCGTTAAAGATGCCCGCATCATGCGCGCCATTTGTCAAACCAATGGAGTCGATCTTTTTGGCGGCAACTGCCTGGGCCTGGCCGATTCCTGGAATCACGTGAGGGTGGGCGGCGCTTTGGGAGGAAGCCATCCTGAAGAATCCCTGATCAAGGGATCGGTGGCTCTTTTTTCCAACTCAGGAAACTTCACCACCACCATTGCGGTTTACCTTTCCACGGCGGGTTGGGGAACGACCACTTCCGTATCCAGCGGCAAGGACGTTTATATTCAGTACGGTCCCAAGGAATTCCTTTATGCGTTTGATAATGACGACCGATCCAAAGTCGCGGTTCTTTATTCGGAGCCGGGCGGATATTACGAATACGGTCTCAAGTCCAGCAAACCCATGATCGCCTGCGTGGTCGGACGCTGGAAAGCGAAACTGACCAAGGCCTGCGGTCATGCAGGCTCGCTTGCAGGGTCGGGGGACGACGCATTCGCCAAGGAAAAATGGTTCATGGACTTGTTTGGCGTGGAAGGCATTTACACTCCCGAGAAACCTATATTTTCCAAAAAAGGCGCGCTGGTCACCAACATCGCCCACATTCCCGAAGCTTTGACCAAAGTGATGGACGCCAACGGCATCAAACCCGATTTTGAGCCCAAAGGAAGTCTGGCTTTGAAATGCTGGATGGGAAACAACCAGGGTGTGCGTCTCCCAGATGAGTTGGATATCCCGACGGTCGCGGCGATCAGCCCGTACAACGAGCAGATCGAGGCTCTCGACAAACAGGTGGGGGCTCAGTTTCGCCGGGAAACGTTGAAGGATGCCAGCGGCGCGTCGATGATGGACCCGAAAACCCAGGTTTCTAAAATCCAGGGCGTTTCAATTCTGGATGCATCGACGAAAACCTACGAAGCCAATCTGGTGTTTGCGCTGGTCAAACAATACCCCGACGCCTATGGCGAGAAAATCGCCAACATTGCCCTCAATGCCTATGTCAATCAGTTCAGACTGCCCACATTGGTGGCGGCGGAAGCTTCCCGAGTGAACGGGAATTCGCCCAATACCGTTGCGGCGGCGGCGCTGGGAATCGTCGGTAAGAATGTGGCAAAAGCCGCGATGGATTCGGCGCAGGCCCTGGTGGATCTATTCAAGTTCACCAAGGTACAGGATCCCGCGCAAGACTTCGACGTCTCCGCCCAGTTGAAGGAAGCGGAACAACATAAAGAGGCTCTCGTGTCCGGGGAAGCAGATGAACGCGCCCAGAAAATGGCGGACGCTTTGAACAAAGCCGGCAAATCCGTGTTCATCAGTTTTGTTCAGGATTTTGCCAAGGCGCAGAAAGGCCACGTGTCGGCGGACACCCTGCTGGCCGCCATCTGGCTCACTTTGGGATGGAGCAGCATGAAGACCAAAAAAATTCCCAAGGAAACCTTGGTGCGTTTACCCTGGCATTCCATTATTTACAGCACCCTGGTCGGCATCACGGCGTCGCACGATCTGCATCTGAAAGACAGTTTCTGCGGCGTTAAGACCGAAGACCTGCTCAACAACAGTTTCACCAAAACCGCGTTTCTCGCGCTCATGGGAAAAGAGCCTTCCAATACGGAACTGTTCGAGTTTCAGGTTCTTTTGGGGCTCATCATTACAAACGGTCCGGGAACGATTTCCGCTCAGGGAGCCAAGGGGGCAGTCAGCGCCGATGGGCCTGAGCAGCCGGACCGTGTTCAAATCAACAAGGGGTACCTCGGCTTTTTGACGCATACCGGGTTCGCCCACGGCGGCAACGGCTACGAAGCGGCGGCGTTTCTGATCGAAAATTTTAAAGACACCGATCTGAAAAGCGCTTCCGACAAAAAGCATGGTATCGACCTGGAAGCCATCGCGATGAAAGTTGCCAAAGGGTATGCGGATTACAAAGGCAAGCAAAAAGCCATCGGCAACCTCGATTATGCCAAGATCCCCTGCGTCAATCATCCGATCTTCAAGGGCAAAGCCGTCAACGTCGATCCGCGTGAGGAGTTCGTCAGCGGTCTGTTCAAGAAAAAAGGACTGGATAACGTGTTCCTGGATTTCTACCATAGCCTGGTCAATGCGCTGTTCAAGGCCAAAGTCAGTAAGAACGTGTACTGCGTCAACATCGACGCGGTGATCGCGGTCATTCTGCTGAAGATGGTGTGGCCGGAATACAAAGCCGGGAAACTCAAGGAAGAGGATATCGAATCCGCGAGTTTCGCCACCTTCCTGTTTGGCCGTATGATCGGTTGCGCGGCGGAGATCGACGATCACACCAACCGCGGCAAAAACATGGACACGCGAACGCCTGCAAGCAAGGTGGTTTATGTAGGCTGATCGTTGTCAGTAAATTATAAAAAACGAAAATCCCCTGTCACCTCTGAATTTGTTGGAGGCCGATAGGGGATTTTTTTTGTTCAAAAACCCAACCCTTTATTACCGCAAAGACCGCTGAGAAAACCTAAAATATAACTGGTGTTTTGGTTCCTTTGCGCCCTTTGCGTCATTGCGGTGATAAAAGGTTTATCAAGAATCACCATCATTTTTAACAAGTCTACAGGAAATTCGTCAACCTTAGCTCGTTTCATTACACTGACCACGCGCAGATCCTATAAAAAAGCCTTAGCCCCATTTGATGCCCTCACCGTCATGGGCAAAGAAATGAAGGATGAGTTTGATATGGAAATCCTGGGGGAATTTATAAAATTTACGGGTCCCGACCTTTAAATCCCCTGCGACATCTTCCTACCAGTTTACTCAAGCGATACAGCACCAAAATCTGAGAAAGAATTCATATCCAATTATTTTTGCTGGGATTCTGTACTGACTAGTTTGACTTTCGCTTCCACAGGTATAGCTTGCTCCAGAAGAAAATCCACCCCACTCATAACGGTTTCGGATCCTTCTATGACCACTTCCTGCGGTTCAGGAGTTTTCAGATTCAGCCGTTCGACCTGCTCCGGCGCAACGCGGACCAAATAACGTCCCATCGGAACCAGTTGGAACAGGTAGAATCCATCGAACTCGGTCTTCACTTCCTGCATCACTTCCAGTTCCTTTTCCTCTTCAAGAGAAACATTTTCGATGGGAGACTGAAAGGGTTCCTTCAATTGCACCCGGTTGTGAGACCGGTTGAACGGATAATTAAAAAAAGTATGTTTTCTATTGCCAGAGAAACTTATCCTCCGCACCAGCTTCCCCTTATGATTGACATAGACCGTATCCAGGTGGTTTCGCAAGCGGCGGACCATTTTTTTCTTAAGGGCATCCCCCGTTTTCAGGAGCTGAATTTTCACATTAGAGACTGCCTTTTCTGAATCCCCAGTGCGAAGATAAACGGTGCCGTCGATTTCGCCGGTGGGCGTGACGGGGAAATTTAGCAGAGCCGGCCTCCCTGGCCGCGTTACCACTTCGTAACCTTTGTGCGCGGGGACCCAGAAAGGATCCTCCAGACTGGCGGTATCCAGAACAATAGGGGTAGGACGGTTACTGCTCAAGCCGGTCAGCAATGCAATCCCGTCTTCATCGGTTTTTCGGTCCCGGCTACCTGATCGAAACTTAACATCTTTTAAAGGTTCGTCCCCTTTGTCGAAGGCCTGGTTATTATTATTATCGAGGAACACCCTGGCGGAAGCGGTTCCCGAGCTGGCCATTGGATCGGAACGGGTCACCCAGCGCCCCTTTCTGGGTTCGCGGCCAATGCTGAAGGTGATGGAGGAGCCGATGGAAAAAGCCCCGTCATCGTCATAAGCTCCATTGATCCCCACAGCAAATGACTTGAATCGGCGATTGAGTCCCGCGTTGTAGGTCGTCAATTGTTCGCCGTTGAGTTGACGGTTCAATCCCAAACTAGCGCTGAAATCGCGGTTCAACCGGTAATCACCTGTAATGGCAGTGCTGGTCAACTCAGGATCCGGTTTTATCCCGTAGTTAAGGGCCCCACGCAGGGATAGCCGCAAGAAACGTCCACTCAACTGAAACGTGCCAGTTCCGGTGGTGAGGGGTTCGATGTCTCCCCCACGGGTCAACGACCAATCCAATGAATTCGAAGCCGAAGTTCCAAAAAGAAACATTGAAACGCGGTTGGTGAGTTCGATCTGGTCCACGCCGGACTCTCTCCGTTCCAGTTCGCCGGTGATCGACCAGGGAATGCGTGGGACTAAGCCCAACGACGGAACCGAACTGTCCAAACGGGCCTTACTGCGATGACTGACCGGGTCGAAAAGATTCTCCTCCCGCTCACTTTGAAATTCGAAAAACCGGCTGTGCTCCAGAAAAAGGTTGAGCCCCATCAGGTTAGTCAGCGTTGCCGCCTGCAGAGCCGTCCCTCCGATGTCGTTTTTGGTCACATCCACACGGGTGGAAGCGCCCAACAGCCCTGATCGAAAACCGAGTGTGCCAAAATAACGCCGCCCCTCCTCCAACGGCAGACTGGCAAAATTGCCCGCCAGAGACAGCCATCGAGTGACGCCATGTTGATATTCGGCAATATAGCGTGCCTGACCATCCCCCCTTATCGGGGAGGATGTTGTTTCCTCGTCCTCCACCTCAAACAAATCCCTGTTCTGAAAGGAGGTGGCAAAGCGGAAATAATGTTTTCCGGGGGAAGCCTGATCCTGCCCCACATTGACCCGCTGGACTTCTTCGCGTCTTTGGCCCTGGGGGCCATAAAACACCAAACGGATCACATTGGACCCAAATAACAGGGGAACATCGAGAAACTCATAACGCCCGTCGGCATTGGGCACAGTTTGGGCGCTGAGCAGGATTTCATTGCGATACAGCTCCACCTCCCAACCCACCTGCAGTTCACCACGCAGGTTGACCCGGTCAAATTCCGATTCCCGAAGCAGGGGAAAACTGGAAACTTGAAATCCCGCTCCCGATTGACTGTTGGCTATTAAAGGAATCTGCGGGCCGAAGACATCCCCCAAAGAAAACTCGCTGGCTCTAAGAGGCCCAAGCAGTTCCCCATCCGGGTCCTGCCGCCCCATTCTCAAACGCAGGCTGGAAAGGTTATCTTCCCTGTCTCCGGCAATGAACACATCGGTATTCATGAAAAGGAAATCGCCGCTGACCAGGTTACTGGAATCGACCCCAAACTCGCGTGTTTCGCTATTGTAATCGAAATTGTAACTGGAATTGATGGCAGGCCAACTGAGGAGACGATAGGGAGGTTCCTTGCGCGGGTACTTTGGCCGCTCACGGGTTCCTCTCCCCAGGCGGGCATGTGCTTTCTCGCGCTTCAGTTTTTCCTCAAAAGGCAAGGGCACTTCCGCGGTGACCTTGACGAGCAATGCAGAAAGATCGAACTCGAAATCAACCGGAAACCATTTTGCCAGCAAGGTGCTGTCGACAAAAATATCTTCGGGATAAAGAACCACCAGGTTGGGATCAAAGCGCCTTGACTTTCCTTCGATGACGACTTCACCGCGTGCCACATCCAGGGAAAACCGTTGGTTCTCCGAAATAAACCAGCCTTCCGCCTGCTTTGCCACAGGGTCGACGGTGATGGCGAAATCGAGCATTTGCGTCACTTCACCCAGAGGAAGAAGCAATCCGCCGCGCTGGAGGTAGCCGATCATGCCATCGCTCAAAATATAGCGGCCAAATCGAAACTCCAGCACCAGCATCTCTACTTCGGCAGGATCAAAAACACTTTCCTGACTTCCCTTGCCTTGCTCAGAAGTTTTGGACCCGGCCAGACTATTTTTTGGAGAATTATTTTTAGAGCCAGTTGTGGGAGGTTGGATCTTATTGTCAAGGACTTCCAAAGATTCTGGAGCGGCTGTCCCTTTAGCTTCGGCGGAATGGGGCGCGACACCCCCGAGTGTCAGGGAGGCACAAAAAAGAAAAATGAGTGCCGGTACCTGCATTAAACATGATTTCTTAATCAGTTTCAGGGAACCCGCAACTGCTTTTCAGCAAGAATCTTATCGCCATCATCGGGGTTCTCTCTATATACGACTTGCAGGAGCCCTCGCTTTAGTTCCACACCTTCCGGAGGAGATAGTTTAAGGCTAACAATCCGGCTTTTATTTGGGGTGAAGACAGCAACCCCATTCACGCGCCCAATTTCCAACTCATCTCCACCATTTTCGGGTTTAAATTTGGCGGTCATATCGCCAAAAAGAGATCTGTTTCCTTGCCTGTTTAGGCGTAATGTGAGCATGGGGGATTTGCCCGGCTTCTTGGGGTCGTTGACCTCAAGATCCTCCATTCCGGCAGTTGCTGATCCTTTTCCATGGCGGACGATGACGGGAATAGTGATACCAAAAATTGGAATCAATTGGATTTTGATCTCCCCTTTTTCGCCTGCCAGGGATTCAATGCTTTTCCCACTAGTCTCAGGTGGAATCGCACGGAACAACATGTGAGAACGGTATTCCCCCGGCGGGAGACCGCGTTTTTTACGCAGAAGTAGCCTAACGATTTGGGACTCACCAGGCTGAATTTCTACCTGACGTGGGGAATAACGAATGAGATCTTCAGCAAACTTTTCATTCGGAAGGGCTTTTTCGATATCTTCATAACTTCCATCCTCCTTCATCCGCATGTTTTTGAAACTTATGCGATAGGTGGCGGGTTCCACTCCGTTATTGATCACATTCACCTGGGCACTGCGTTTTCGGCCATCAAAAACAATACGAGTGGGAATGACTTGAAGGTTGCCAAGCCCTTGCCCGGCAGAGTCTTCAACGGTTATACAAAGGGAAAGAAAAGCCGAAACGGCGATTAAACAAAAAGAAAACCCTTTGAAACTCTTTTTAATGAAAAGATATCTTGTGTTAAGCAAACCCAACAATTTGTGCATAAATCGAACCTCAAAACTAAATTCTCAATCTTAAAATACGGGCGGGATTAAATTCAAAAAACAAGAATTAAGAAGAGGAGCGCCCAATAATATGGGCGCCCCACTCTTTTTCTCAAAGGTTCAGTTCAAGGCTCAGACATTCTCAGTAATCGACCGTAACATTGAACGTACCGGTATATGCACCCGGAGTCTGATTGGCATTTACATTAAGCGTGCCGGCGAAACCGAGTACATCCATCCCACTTCCATTGAGTTGTCCTCCTGCTCCACTAACTGGCCCTCCTGCCGTATCTGAAAAATAGATCAGATTGGCGGTCATAGTACTGCCCCCTAACTCACTCAAAGTAACGGTTGTTTGACTCCCCGTATTTTGGTAAGCACGGTTTGGTTCACCTTGAAGGCCGAAACTGCCACGTCCGGCAGATATCGCAGTAATCCAACTCACATCTCCGGTAGTGCTTTTGGGGCCAAACTGGGCTGGAGATACAATTACAGTACCCCCAGTCGGTCCTACGGTGAAATCCCCAAAATCCAATGGAGTCTGGAAAACGATCACCAGTGGAGTGACCATTTCAGCACTTGCAGTTGCCGTTTCACTGGCCGCCTGCGCCGTCGGCACCCTTTGGGCGATGAGACCGGTTAGCAAAAGGACCACAACAGTGAATCTAAAACAACGTGTTTTGGTCATTGAAGTTCTCCTTTAAAACTCATCCTATTAAGAGGATTGAGAAACTGGAACCGAGAAAAAAAGCTTTTCAATATTAAACCCGGCTTTATTTCCCCAGTTTCCGATTCACCAGGCAAAAACCCGGCTTGTTTCGTCTCTTAATAGTTGACCACAATGTTGAAGGTTCCTGAATAGGCGCCAGCAACCTGGTTGGCCCCAACGCTGAGAACACCGCCAACACCGAGTGTGTCATTCCCCGTGCCATCAAGAGTAGGCTGTCTATCAATAACGAGAGTGGAGCTCATAGCCGCTCCGGGACCTGTTAAAGAGACTGAGGTATCACTGGTGTTAGTGTTATATGCGCGATTGGGATCCCCATTTATATCAAAGACAGCACGTGCAGTACTGGGAGGAGATACCTGAGGTACAGTCGCTGTGGAGGTGCCATCAACCGCGCTGACCGTTACAGTTCCGGGGGTTGGATCTGAAACTATCCCACCAAAATTTAAATCCTGTAGATTAACAATAGTAATGGGTGTTACCACCGTAGCCTCGGCCTGCCCTGGAGCTGTTGCCGCCATTGCGTTGGATGCGCTCATTCCAGAGATCAAAAAAGCCGCTACTGCCATTTTCAACAAATTCTTTGTTTTCATTGTCCTTCTCCTGTAAAATAAGACTGAATGTGGATGAGCCGCTATGCGGCACATTCTTTTTTACTCACAGCCCCCAGGCTGTGAAGCTCTACTACCGCCGAAATTTCGGCGGTAAGTTCTTTGACCGGGTCGACTTTCGCGAGTCGGCCCGGTTCTTTTATACGACCTTCCATCTCCAGAAGACTCGGAGACGATTAAAAATTAACGGTAATTGTGACATCCCCTTCATATTTCCCGTTCAATGCGTTGGCGGGAACCTGCAATGTGCCGCCCACATAGACAATATCCTCCCCAATCCCGTTGGTCTTACCTGTCAAGGTCACGATACCTCGTGTTTCGCTGAAACTTTTAAGGTCCGTAACCTGCAAACTTGGGTTTATCCCCTGGTCATGCACGGCCGGTGAACTGGACAACGCAATATTGAAGAAGGCATCCGGTGTTCCTGAAACATCAAACTTGGCCCGATGATGAAGGGTCGCGTTACCGGGGCCCAACTCCGTACCTCCCGTTGCAGTTCGCGCGTTGTCCTCAGGAGCCACCACAACGGTTCCAGCCGTGCCTCCGGGCCGGATTTGGCCAAATTCAAGCTCTTCGGTCATCTGGATATCCAGGGGTTCGCTTACGGTGGCTGTTGCCTGCCCGGTGGCCGACGCCCCCGCAATAACAATCTGGGGCAATCCCCATTGCAGCAAGAGCACCATCATCAGATAAAAGCATCTTTTACGAAACAGTTTTGCTTTCATCGCAGGAACCGTTAAACTTTTTGGATCAATCAACATTTGTGGGCAATCAAATGAGTTAATAATATTTTATTTCCGTAAAATCCAAAATCCATCGAAATCAGTCGCAATGCCCGTTGAGTCAGGGCAGGTAATCAACAAACACATCCAGCGGCGCCTTAAAATTTCCTGTCACGCGATCCGAATCCAAAGACAGGGTTCCTCCAACTAAAAGCCTGGCTTTGCCGTCTCTTCCAAAAGAACCAAACACATTTCCGTCTTTCTTTCGGGATTTGCCTGCCCTGCTTGAGGGAAGGTAGGCGATCAGTTCTGAAACTCGGGCTCCACCACCATTTCCTCCTGTCAACACTATCTGCCTGGGAAGGGTGATGACAAACCGTTTATTGGGTTGGCCCTGCAATTCAAATTCGGCGGGCCCGTATCTGCCACCGAGGGCAACACCCGAATAAACTACTTTACTCCCTGTAACCGGGTCGATGACCACTCTTGCCCCTCGACCTGAGTTTGAAACAATTTCCCCAAACTGAAGGCTATGCAGGCTGTTCACTTTCAGTTGCTTTAATGGCCGACATTTTCCGCGTCGATCTTTTGCCTCGCAATCTTTCTCATCATCGCCAATATCGACCGAAGCAAGGCGTAACCAGGCCTCTCGATTGGGTTTGACCGCTTCTACGTTTTGTTTCTGATTTAATATTTTTAAATGGGGGTGCGGAGTGACGATCAGACCGTTGCCGGCATAAAGAGGGGTGGCAAAAAGAAGAAACAGCAAGAGTATATTTACGCCAACTATTATTTTGATACCAGGTCTTAACAGTGACATCAGCAGGAAACCTTCTTTATTTATCGCATTTAACGAGAACTCAGTTTTATAGCTGTGAATCTATTCAATAAATTTTGCTCAAGCCAACACTAGATTTACACTCTTAGATTGGCTTTTATAAAGGAATTTTTAATTGGAGACAATGACCCGACCGAGTCATTTTTGGCGATTAATCAATTGATTTGGTTTTGCGGCAAAGAAATTCAGAGGAAGGATATATCTTTGCGGTACTTATCAGAAGCGCAACTATCATTCACTGATTGAGCAAGGATACAAGCTGTGCCCGTCTGGACACTTGAAGTTTATCGTGAATCTGTTTGATATGGTTTTTTGTCGTGTTCAGGCTGATATTTAATTGGGAAGAAATTTCGGAATTGGCCAATCCCTTTTTAATCAAATGGCAGATTTCTATTTCGCGGCTGGTTAAACCGGCTTTATGCATTAATCGGTTTAGATTGGAGGTTTTTCTTTCTATGGAAGTTTTGCATTTCTGTTGTTGCAGACATTCGTCAACACTGTTGAGCAATTCTTGTGTCTGGCAGGGCTTAAGAAGATAGTCGCATGCCCCTAATTTTAAGGCATCTATTGCAGAAGTCAGGGAAGGGTAACCTGTAAGAATTACTATTTCAGTGACAGGATTTATTTTTTTTATGGCCTTGGAAAATTGAATGCCATCCACACCTTCCATTATCAGATCAGTGATTACCAAATCGCATGGGACATCAGTAAATTTTCGAAGCCCTTCTTTTCCATCTGAGGCCGTATTTACAAAATAACCCTGCTTTTTGAGAACATGGGAAATCGTCTTCAAGATGATCATTTCGTCGTCAACCAGCAAAATAGATTTATTATTCATTTTGATTTCCTTTTAATTGGAAGACTGATTATAAATTTAGTGCCTTTTCCCTGATGGCTTTCAACTTCAATATCGCCTCCATGTGCTTTGATAATCCCGTAACTCAAGGAGAGCCCCAACCCCGTACCCGTCACTTGGGTTTTTTTTGTATAAAAGGGATCAAATATTTTTTGTATATTTTCAGGATCGACTCCTAATCCGTTATCTTCAATATTGATTTTCATCCATGAGGAACAAACCCTGGTTGTAATGGAAATTTTTCCGCCAATTTTTGGCATTGCCTCTTCGGCGTTTTGAAGCAGGTTTAAAATTACCTGCTTTATTTGATCTACAACCCCTTCTATTTCAGGAAGGTTTTGGTTGATTTTTATTTCAAGTTTGATGTTTTTTTCTTTCAATCTTTTGTTGACCCATAATAATGTTTCCTCGATTACTTTTTTGATATCCACTAATTTGATGGCACCCGAAGTGGGACGATGAAAATCCTGCAACTTCTGGATAAGGTCTTTCATCCGGTTACATTCTTTTACCGCAAGATCAATAAACACCTGGTGTGACCTGTCCATAGAAACCTCTTCGCCCACCATTTCCAACACATTTCTTATTCCGTAAATGGGGTTATTGAATTCATGAGCAATGGAGGCCGACAGTTTTCCTGTCGCACTTAGTTTCTCTGAGTGTAAGAGTTGTTTCTGGGACTGATTCAACTCATTTTCCATTTGTTTTCGATCCGTAATATCTATGGCCATGCACACGGTATAATTGTGTTCATCTACAAAGCCCGAAAAGGATTTTGAATAAATTTGCCAAATTCTTTTAGTCCCGTCGGACACAGTGATTTCGGTTTCACCTTCATTAACCAAATGAATATTGTTAGAAACTTCCTTCATATGGGTATGTAACTTTTCTGAATTTTGATGGTAGGCTTTTTTTACCCAGCTTGACAACGTAGGTAGCTCTGAAGAACTGTAACCGGTAATTTCACTCCACCTACGGCTAATCATGAGAATTTTTCCTTTATCATCGTGGACCATCATTGGTATGGGAGAATCTATGATCACCTGCCGAAACCTTGACTCACTTTTCAGTAGTTGTTCTGAAAATTGCTGGGATTCGACTATTTTTTCCTCCAAATTATTTCCGTAAGCTTCTAATTGATTATCCCTTTTCTCAATTTGAAAGAGCATTTCATTAAACCCCTCAAAGAGTTTGCCTATTTCGTCTTTCCCTTTATACCTAACCCGAAGCGAGTAGTCAGCGGTTTCAGATATAACATTAGCGGTTTCCGCCAAGGCTAAAATAGGTTTAGAAATGATACCTTGCATATTGATCGTTATGAAGAACGCAACTATAAGAACTCCAACAAAAGTGAGACCGCTAAAATATAAAATATTTCTTTGTCTGGATTTATACCCATGCAATTTAGCGCGAAGATATATTTTTCCCAATTCTTCATTTTCAAACACTATGGGTAAGACCATTTCAATATGATCTTTGTCAATGACCTGCCCTGTTTCAAGAGTGGTGGGAAACTCAAATTGAGGCCATTCATCTGGAATATACCTTGCAAATATATTGTCTTTGGAATCAAAGATAGCCGCGGAGACAATTTGATGATCGGTTTTAAATGAAGAAAGGGTTTTAGAGGCCATTACCTCATCGTCAAAGACCAGGGCTGAGCGGCTGTTATCGGCCACCACCTTGCCTAAAACCGTGAGGTTTCGAATTATTTCTTCCTTTAGCAACTTCAAATCGTTGTAGAGAAAAACACCGCTCGACAATAACAGGGCTGGAAATGTTGCCGCCAAGACCATAAGGATGATTTTATTTCGAATGGTAAGATTCTTGACCAATTTCATAATCAATTCTTTATTTAAATTTTTCTAATGATAAAGCCAAAATTTAAGTTTCAGCAATCGCAGAACTTGGTTTTCCTCTTGTGCCAAGGCTGGCATAAATTATAACCTAATTTCCAGAGTCGACAGGAACGCCCAATTTTAATAGTTGGGAGCTTACGGTCAACCCTGAGTTTAAAAGCGCTTTCCTATTGATCTCAAAGCGTATTTTATTATTTTGCATAAACATATTGATACCCACGCCCCTCCTTGCGTAACCTTTTGTGTCGCCGACTGTCAGTACATGAAGGTCCTTAAGATTGGCCAAAATACTGTTGAGGCGGTCCGAATTTGAGAAATCTATAAAAAGAATTTTGCAGACTTTAAGTTCGCTCTGCAAAGGATTTTTCAAAACCGTAACAGATTTGCCATTAATTGTTTTGGTTTTAGAAAGGTAATTCAGCAAATCAACAAGAGGTTCCCCTCCCATGAGGCAAATGGGAAATTTATCAAGTCCATTTTTATGGTTTTCATTTTCCGGCCAACTGATAAATTTTGTGAAGTTATAAATATAACTAACCTTAATCTGGCTCTCCTGGGCATCGGTTATTTCCTGGGCGAAAGAACAGGTGGCGGGTGGTGAGATAAGGACGATGATTGTCAGTGATATGACGATCTTCCGTCTAAACCAATTCGAAAAGTTAATTTTGATTCTTTTAATCAAGGAATTCACTGTGTTGTTGCGCAGGGTAAAATGGGGAGTTAAAATTCTTTGCGTATTCCAAAGAAAAACCGCCGTGGGTCCTGAGGAGAAGACCCAAACGAATTACTCCCTCCTCCAGCGTTGAAATATTTCACATCTCCAACGTTGGTTATGGAGAAAAATGCTGACATTCCTGCCCAGGCTTTGTTATTTTCAAGAATATTCCTGATTCCCATATTCAGGTTGACCAATGCATAGGAGCTGACCTTTTCACTCCTATTCCTTCTAAAGTGACTGGTTTTACCCACCCAAATAATTTTCGGCGTTATGAAATAATCGTTTAAATATGTGAAAGTAAACCCACCTTTAATTTTATTTTTAGCCACAAGGGGAAGGTCGGAAGTAATTCCATTTGGTTCTTCAACAGTTCCCTCCACCCGTGAATAAGTTGCCCACAAGTCGAGTTTTTTTCTTTCCCAATGAAAAGTTCGTTCTACCGTTAAGTCAGCGCCAAAAATGTCGGCTCGCCCAACGTTATCTCTAATGGTGGTATTGGCGATGATCCCTCCTGGTATAAATGTGGAGGGACCTTGATCCACGTCAGCGATCAGGTCGTCAATGACCGTGTAATAAGCGTCCGCTTTGATAATGAAATTCTTCGTTATTCTGTGGCTGAGATTGATATCAAAGGTTCTGGACTTTTCCGGCCCCAAATCTGGATTGGGTAATTTAAAAAAATCACTTTCGAATCGTCCAAACCCATCCTGTGTACCTTTAAATGTTCCGAAATGGGAAAACGCCTGGTTGGTTGAGGGTGCGAGATAGGCTTCGGAATACATCAGCTTTAAAACGGTTGATTCTCTGGGCTTGAAAATAACCCCGACTCTCGGGTTGAAGGTACTGTGAAAGCGCGTGTCGTGATCAAACCGGAATCCTGCAAAGCTGGAAAACCAATCATTCCATTTCGATTGGGATTGAAGAAAAAACCCATAGTTTTGATAATCCTGCTCAAAAAATTTAATCGGAAGGGTATTATTCGTGCCAATATAAAATAACCCTTGATCTCCCGCTTCTTTATCGGGGTCATATTGGGAGGGCAAATCCGCAGTTTTAGGTATGGAATTAAAACCTTGCAGCGTAACCCCGCCGCTTACTTGGTGTTTTTCACTTATTTCATATTCCAATTTTTGATCCAGGCTCCATTTTTTCCCCCTGGCAAATTTGTAGGCGTCGAAATTGGCAAAGTTGTTGGTAAATTTTGTGGACGGAAGCGTCGTGTATTGGGAATAATTAATTTGTGTTTCCCCGGAAATACGTTCGGTGTAATCAGAATAGAATTTTGCATTATAGGTTTCAATTAATGTCTTCCATGCGGCGTCTTTACTGAAAATAGCATTTTCTGGCTTGACCCCTGCAGTGGTGGGATGGCTTAGGAAAGATCGAGTAAGGCCAAGGGTTAATTTCTTATAGATATCCAGGTCCAAATAAAAGCTGTAACTGCTGGTGGGAGCCACGAAAGGCTCGCGGGCGCTGGCTGCACGAAAAACAGAGCCGTCTGTTGCAAGGGCATCCACCTTCTGAAATTCTCTGCCATAGGTCTTGGATAAATCCGGATTTTGTGAACTATTCCAATGTCCGCCCAGTTTTAAACTGAGCCAGGGGGTCAGTAATTTTCCAAAATTGAAAGTTGTATGGTAGTAATCATCCGAGCCACCAGCGACCGACATTCGAACGCCATCCAACTCTTCCGGTTTTTCCGTTATTATATTAATTACACCAGTGAAGGCGTCTGCTCCATAAATTGCTGAAACAGGGCCGTACGCCACCTCCACCTGCTTTGCATGATACAAAGGGAAATTATCACTTATGGGTATATGTTCGCCGGTGGGAGAGCTAATCCGCACGCCATCCTGCATGATTATAAACTTGTTGTTTCCAACATTGCCTCGAATGGCAACTTGGTTGAAAAATTCTTCAACTGATTTTTGATTAACATCTACTCCCGGTAAGTCCTGCAATAAATCCAAGAGGTTTATATAACCCCGCTCTTCGATTTGCTGTTTGCTGATTACGACGATAGTGCCCGGAGCGTCTTCTAACTTCTGTGGGATATCGGACGGGGTGCTGACCTCCAGTGTCATCAGTTTTTGTAAGGGAAGTTCTAATATCGCATCAAATTTCTGTTCGCTCGCTTGGGCACTTGGAACGAAAATAACCATAAACAACAGGCAAACCAATGGAATGGACTGTGTTCTGCTAAACATACAACCTCTTATTTTATGTATTGAAAACACCTACTTGATTTTTATAGTTGTGAATTATTTCCATGCAAATATGTAAATAATGGAATCATTTTCCCAATCGATCCGCTTACACATCATTCACAATTCAGTGCTATCTTTGTAAAATCGCCCAAAATAACATGTGCGTCATAATGAAACTTGTTGCTAAATAGCATTTTGGGTCACATTTGTACACCCCAAAAGGGCCCGACGGGTGTGGTTGTCTCAGATTTGAGTTGCCCAAAATGGAAAAAATCGGAATTCCAATAATCTGAAAAAAGCTTCGAAATAATTTGGGAAAAAATTTAGCGTGTCTCTTCTTATTCGTAACTAATTGTTTGTGGTCTTGGATATTTAAATCAGGCAGGAAATCCCGTCGAAGACTTCGGGGCTATGGTGGGTTCTTTGTGGGAGATATGCTCCGATCAACTTTGTTTTGGCCTCTCCTAATTTAATCAATCCACCTTAATCAACGCACGCGATTGGGGATCGAACTTGAAGCGGTTCATGCCGCAATGGCTTCTGTAATAATTTGATGAACCACTTTCCCAATCAACTCGCCTAACACCGTGTGCATGCCGCAATAATTTTCGTGGAATTCTCCCGTTCCCGCCACCACGATGCAATCCGTTCCCGTCCCGGTTGCGGAGCGTCCGGATTTTTCGCTGACCACTCCCGCGTCTCTCAAGGCCGAAGTCTTGGCCATGGCCGCCATGTGAACGGCTTCCAATCTCCCGGCAATATCCGGCAAAGCGTTGCAGGCAAGCACAAGGTTGATGGTTCCTGTTGGATTCGGAGGGGTTTGAAACGGAACGTCTGCGCTATCTCCCGCGGCTCGCGCATTGGCCAGGCCGACGGTCGCTATGCCGTGCACCCACAGGGAGCCATGCGATAAAACGCATTCCTGATAGTTGTTTATCTCGGCTCCCGTAACAAGGCCCGTCGAGTCTTCCGGCAAGTCTAAAGAAACGATGACGGTTTTAAAGATGGAGTCCAGATCCTCTTCATCAAATTTTCCCAGTTGATGGTTGAACACACAGGATGAGATGGTATCGCCGCCGTTGTGAGGAGCCCAGCTCAATACCGGCCAGGGCTTGGGGAATTGAATGACCAACGTGTTTTTTGCAATGCTTGGGTGGATGGGAGAACGGGTCACTTCAGGATTCTTAATTTCCATAGACGATTTTTCTTTTTCAATGATAGCGCTTCACTTCAAAGCGGTACATCTCGCAAGGTTCGTTTTCGGTCATCCCGGCTTTTTTGCGGCAGATTTTGAGTTGCTTTGCGACCGTGTCCACGCCTTCCAGGTCGGGCAGCAGGACGCCCTGTTTTTCTCCTGCCTTCAATTCCACGCCGTACTTCTTGCAGTCCAATTGCGAAACGTCGTCGATTCTTTCCAAAGGCGTGAGAACGTCCACGGAAAAGGTCAAACGGGACAACTCCTCCTGGGAAACGGGATAAAAGCGCGGGTCGCGGCTGGCGGCGCTGATGGCGTTGTGGATGATTTCCACCGCCAGGTTGTCATGGGCCGGTGTCAGGTTGCCGATGCATCCTCTAAGCCTGGGTCCGTTTTTGATGGACACAAACACGCCTTTGGGTTCTTGTAAGTCCTGGGTGAGGTCCTTGGGGCAGGGCAGGGGAACGCCGTGTTCCAGATAATGAGAAACGGATTGCAGGGCCAGAGCGACATAAGGATGTGGATTGGTTTCCATACGCCCTTTTTGGTTGGATTACCCTCTAGTAAAACCATAATACGTTGTATGAAAAGGCGCAACTAATTATTGGCCGGGTCAACGGCGGGGATGAGCTTTAAACGGGGTTTGAAGGGTTATTACGTGTTTCAGTGGCAGGATTTTGCCGTGGTGTAGCGGTCCACAGTGTGATCGGCGACGGTGACCAGGCATTCGATGTATTCCGGGCACGGAAAGGGAGTATTACGCAAGGTGGTTTTCGCCCGGTCCAGATATTCGCGGGCCAGATTCAAGGTGTATTCCACCGATTTGGCCTCCCGCATGCGTTCGAGAATGTAGTCGAATTCCTTATTAGTGATATTTTCGTTTTGCACAAAGGATTCAATTTTCTTTTTCAATGCGTCGTCGCCGTTCTGGAAGAGGTGCAACAACGGCAGGGTAACATGGCCTTCTTTAAAATCAGTTCCAGGGGGTTTGCCGAGAAGCTCTTCATCGCCTCCATAGTCCATGGCGTCGTCCACCAATTGAAACGCCATGCCAAAATCATTGCCGAAGGATACCAGGGCGCGCACCTGCTCTTCATTTGCATTGGCAAGCAAAGCTCCCATTTCACAACTCACGGAAAT
The DNA here is from genome assembly GCA_021604505.1 of Nitrospinaceae bacterium. Taxonomy (NCBI): domain Bacteria; kingdom Pseudomonadati; phylum Nitrospinota; class Nitrospinia; order Nitrospinales; family Nitrospinaceae; species Nitrospinaceae bacterium. The sequence goes on from BQJC01000001.1 coordinate 1,029,054, forward strand.
GATGGAGGCCGTTTTTCGGTGAATGACATCCAGACAGTGTTTTTTGCTGACCTCAAGCTTTCTGGCCTGGGTGAATTCAAGAATCCCGCCTTCGACCAGAATTTTGGTGGCCTGCGCAATGGCGCGGATAATTTTTCCGTCGCAGTCCTCGGCCAGAATCAGAATGGCCCGGGAGATCAAAAAATCTCCGACGAGAATGCTGGCGTCGCTCCCCCATTTGGAATTTACGGTTTCGTGCCCGCGCCGGACGGTCGTTTCGTCCACCACATCGTCGTGAAGAAGCGTGGCGGCATGGATGTATTCAATGACACAGCCGTGCTTGATGACGGCGTCGTCGATCTCCCGGCCACACAGCTTGGCGGAGATCAGGGCCAGAAGGGGGCGGACCCGCTTCCCGCCGGCGTCCATGAGATAGGAGCTGATGCCGGGAATCAGGGGAATGTCCGATTCGTAGTTCTTTCGGATCGCATCCTCAAGCCCTGCCAGTTCTTCTTTAAATTGCCTTGTTACCGCGTTAAAATCCATATATGGTCAACCATTTTTGGAGCAATAGTATTACTATGGCCGGACGAGTTGGAGGGGATGTCGAATCATCGCCCTGATTGGATATTTTCTACCGGTGCATCTGGCGGAAGCTATTATTTTTATGGGAAAAATGGCATTTTGTCAAGCCAATTATGGGTTCTCAAAAAACTTAAGAAAGCCGAATATTTTGTGTCCTGAAAATTTTTCACACATCTGTTTACCGGGCGAAAGGGAGAGCCTGTGAACCCCCTGGTGACGGTCATTCTTCCGACCTATAACCGCGCCGACTTTTTGCGGGAGTCGATCCAATCGGTTATGTTTCAAACCTTTACCGATTTTGAGCTGATCGTGGTCGACGATGGTTCCACAGACCATACGAACGAGGTGGTGCGGGAGTTTTCGGGAATCCGCACCCTATCCTGCCCGGCAAACGGCGGCGTGTCGAAAGCCAGAAACCTGGGGATCGCGGAGGCCCGGGGGCGCTACATCTGTTTTCTCGATTCCGATGATTTGTGGGTGAAAAATAAGCTGGAAACTCAAATATCCTGGATGGAATCGCAAAAAGATTGCCAGGTGTGCTATACCGATGAAATCTGGATTCGGCGGGGAGTTCGCGTCAATCCCATGAATAAGCATCGCAAGGTGTCCGGGGATATTTTTTCCCATTGCCTGCCGCTTTGCATCGTCAGCCCCTCATCGGTTTTGATGCGGGCTTCGGTTTTTTCTGAGGTAGGAGTGTTCGACGAGACGTTGACTGTTTGCGAAGACTACGATCTGTGGCTGAGGATTTCAATGAAATACCCGTTTCACTGGAACGACGGGAAGTTGATCGTCAAACGGGGAGGGCATGACGATCAACTCTCGGCCCGGTATTGGGGGATGGATCGATTCAGAGTCTACGCTCTTGAAAAGCTCCTTCGCGATCCGAATTTAATCGGCAAACGGCGGGATCAGGTTCTTGAGACCATGCAGGACAAATGCAATATTTTGATCCAGGGATTTGCCAAACGTGGAAAGCTCAGGGAAGCGGAATATTACCGGAAGCTGGTAAAGCGATACTCAGGCAGGGAAAGTCTAAACGAAGAGTTGGAAACCGAGGGGTTGAACGCTCTGCAAATACCGGGAATGGAATAGGAACTCAATGAACGATCGAATTGTGCAAACCTTCAAAAACTGTATAGGGACCGCATGTTTTTTAGTGGCTGTGTTGCTGATCACCGTCCCGCTGGCGGCTCTCGAAAAACCTGAAGGCGCAATCCAGAAAATCAGGCAACGCTGTTTTTCCATACTTTTTCACGCCATCAAAAGTGAGAACGCCTATATTCGCGGGGCCGCGGCAAGAGCCGCCGGGGAATCCAAAGATCCCGCCCTCATCCCCCTTTTAAAAAAAGCGTCGACGGATGTTTACCACACCAACCGGCTGTTTGCACTTCAAGGGTTGAAGAGTTTTTCCGAAAAAGATGCGGCGGCCACTGCCCTGAACCTTTCCAGGGATTCCAATGTATGGGTGAAAAGCGCGGCTCTCGAAATATTGGGAGAGTTGGGCGGACCGGAGGCGAAGGAGAAAATTCGTCCACAACTGGATTCCCCGGACCGTCCGGTGCGAATGGCTGCGGCGGCGGCATTGTATAAACTGGGAGAAAAAGAACATCTATCCCTTTTGCTGGAAATGTCGCGGGATTCCAATTCCATTTCCAGGTACCAGGCCATTGGCTATCTCGGCAAGATTCGTACCGAGGAGATGCTTCCACATTTAACCGCTCTGCTCGACGACCGGGAAGACGAAGTGGTTTTCTACAGCCTGAAGGCCATCGGTCCATTGGCAAGGCCGGATATTTTCCCCCAATTAACGAAATTGACATTGAGCAACAATCCTTCCATTCGCTATCAGGCGGTGCTGATCATGGGGCATTTACCTCCGGACATTTCCTTAAGCCGCGTCAGGGAGCTTTGTGAGGATGCGGACCCGATGGTGAGGGTTTCCGCCGCGGTGTCGATGAACCGTTTGGGTTCTGAAGAATGCGGAAAGGTCTTCGCCGAGGAACTTGAAAATTCCGACTATGGGGTCCGCAGTACCGCCGCCAGAATCCTTGGAGAAATCAATCTGTCGGACCGGGTGCAATTACTGGATCATGCTCTCAAGGATGAAAACACGCGCGTGCGTACGGCGGGAGTCCGGGCGGTGGGCATGATGGGCGGAGCGGAAGCGTTTCCGCTTTTGATGCGTATGCTGGATGACCCGCAAGAGGCCGTTCGGGCTTATGCCGCAGGCAATTTGATCAAGCTCACGAGTTAAGCCAAAGAAGACAACTCCATCCCGGTCCGGGGTCGGAGTGGTGTCTATCAACAGCGGTTATAGTCATCCTCATAGCGGGTGATGTCAGTTTCATCCACCCGTTGGCCCTGCTGAACTTCGATGAGTATCAGATCGGTTTCGTGGGGATTTGCCAGGCGGTGCTTAGATCCCTGGGGGATGAGCAGCGATTCGTTCTTTTTCAGAGCAATTTGTTTGTCGTCAAGATCCACGAGCGCCGATCCCGAAACCACCGTCCAGTGTTCACTCCGGTGCGAATGCGATTGCAGGCTGAGCCGTTCGCCGCTGTTAACGTCAATGCGTTTTACCAGGTAATGGTCTTTTTCCTCCAGGACGGTGTAAGAGCCCCAGGGTTTTTGGACGGTGGCGCCGAGTCTCACTTCCGGGCGCTTTTGTTCTTTCAATTTATCCACAAGCTTTTTGACCTCCTGAGCCTTGTTTTTATTGCATACCAGAAGCGCATCGCGGGTATCCACCACGATAAGATCTTTAAGCCCCACCGCGCCGATGATTCGCTCATCGCCATGGATGATGGAGCCGGAACAGTCCAGTTGCGTCACGTTTCCCTTGAGAATATTTCCATCCGGGTCGCTTTCGCTCACCTCTTCAAGAGCGTTCCAGGCGCCGACATCGCTCCAGTTTATTTCTGCGGGAATCAAAGCGGCATGTTTGGTTTTCTCCATGATTCCATAGTCGATAGAAATAGACGGCAGAGTGTTGTATATTTTTTTTCCTTCGAGGTCAAGAGCCTGGTAGGGATACTTTCCTGAATTTTCAATCGCATGAGAGACAATCGCGTCCAACTTGTCATAAAGTTCGGGCAGATGGTTTTTCATTTCATCAAGAAGAGAAGCGACCTTCCACAGAAACACGCCGCAGTTCCAGAAATATCCACCTGCGTCGATGAGCTTTTCAGCGGTCGGTGCATCCGGTTTTTCCACGAACCGGTCCACCTGCCAGGCTCCGTTCATTCCATCCAGAGGAAGCCCTTTTTTGATGTACCCATAACCCGTTTCCGGACGGTCGGGGGAGATGCCAAGAGTCACCATGAAACCGCTTTCGGCCACTTTTTCTCCCTGCTTTAAAAGCTCATGAAACGTTTCCGGGTTTTCTACCGCATGATCCGCCGGGAAAACGGCCATCACTTCGTCGGGATTTTTTTCATGAAGGACCTTGGCCGCGTATCCAATCGCCGCTGCCGTATTTTTCCCCACAGGTTCGGTTAAAAGATGCGACGGATCGAACCCGTACTTTTCAACCTGTCGACAGGTTTCAAAGGCATGGTCGGCATGGGTGACCATGAAAATACGGTCGATGGGAATCACAGGCAACAGTCTTTCCACCGTGTTCTGGACCATGGTTCCCGGACCCACGATTCTGAGGAGTTGTTTGGGGCTTTGTTCCCGGCTTTTGGGCCAGAAGCGCGTCCCACTGCCGCCTGCTAGAATGACGCCGAACATAGAAAACCGATCACCTGTCGTCTAAGGAAGAACTCTGTAGGGAATTGTCCGTCCATGAGGGTTAATGGATGATAGCCAATTGAATAGGTTTATGATAATTTGACGCGTCCGCTGGGTTTTGCCGCCACGTTGGGGAGTTGAAATTGATTTATCAAAGGTTTATTTATGAATTCCCCGTGAATAATCAGAACCCATACTAGCGAAAAGTTCATCAAAGGACTACAAAAAAGAATTCTATCTGACAACGGCATTTCACACAGGTTTTTGTTCCCGATTATGGAAAAAGCGATTTTTTACCCCTTTCTGGCATTTATTTTTTTAATCACCATGGTCGGTGGTTGGATTCCCACATTTAAGACGTGGTCCAAATCCACGTTCCGCATGATCATCAGTTTTTGTGCCGGTGTTTTACTGGGAGCGGTTTTCTTCCATATGTTGCCTGAGATAGGTCCGGTTCTGGGAGGGGAAGTGGGATATTCAATCATGATTGGATTTCTCCTGATCTTTATTCTGGAAAAATTCATCATGGTCCATCCTTGTGAAGAAGGGGAGTGTGATTACCACAAAATTGGCTTGGCCGCTTATGTAGGCATCGGGTTTCATAGCATCCTCGATGGCATGGCGATCGGGGCCGGAAGTTTATTGAACCTGAGCACGGTCATCATTCTGGCGGTCACCGTGCATAAATTCCCGGCGGCGCTGGCGCTCAGCAGTCTACTGGTGCGGGGAGGGGAATACTCCAAGCAAAAAATCCTGCGTTCCATGTTTATTTTCGCGTTGACTACTCCTTTGGGTGCGGTGTTGACCATTTTATTGTTCCAGGGCGTGGATGAATATCTGGTCGCGGTGGCCCTGGGAGTTTCCGCCGGGACGTTCCTGTTTATTTCCACCGCCGACCTTCTGCCTGCGGTGATCGCCGAGCACGAAAGCAAAGAGTACAAAAATCTGGTCAGCCTTTGTTTGGGAATATTGGTCATGATCCTTTCCAAAGGGCTTGTGTAACCGAAAAATGATTCCAGAAAAGATCCGTCCCTTTTTGCCGTTCATGGCCAAATACCGGCGTGAAATGGCAATCGGGATGGCCGCTCTATTGATAACCGACCTCGCCGGACTGGTGATCCCCTGGTTGTTAAAGGAGTTTGTCGATCTTCTCCCCAGGGACCCCGACCGCTCCTTACTCCTGAAATACGCAGGGCTTCTTTTTTTAACATCGGTCTTTCTGGCCGTTGGCCGCTATGGGTGGAGGAAATACCTTTTTGGTCCCTCCCGCAAAGCCGAGTTTGACATCCTCAACAAACTGTTCGCGCATTTTCTGACCCTCGACGCTTTCTATTTTCAAGGGCAAAAGCTGGGCGATCTGATTTCGCGCGCCACGAACGACCTCCGGTCGGTTCGCGATTTCATCGGACTGGGCCTCTTGATTCTCGTCGATTCCACCGTGGTCATCATCGCCTGTGTGTGTCTGATGGTTTGGATCAACCCCGGCCTGACGATGGTGGTGATGCTTCCACTTCCCCTGGTCACTGTTTTATTTTTTAAATTTATTCAGGAAATCAGCAAACGACACAAGGCGGTGCAGGAGCACCTCGCAAAAATGACCGCCCGTGTTCAGGAAAACCTGGCAGGGATCCGCGTCCTGCACGCCTTTGCGCAGGAGGAAAACGAGAAAAGAAAATTTGATGAGCTGAACAGGGAATACATTCGGAAAAATCTCAGGATCACCAAACTGTTCGGCATCTTCACGCCTTCTCTGGTTTTTACCCTGGGCGTGGCGTCGATGATTTCCCTGTGGCTGGGAGGTAAGGCGGTCATAGGGCAGGAAATGACCCTGGGTTCGTTTGTCGCTTTCAACGGCTACCTGATGATGCTGTCGTGGCCCATGATGGGTATCGGTTACGTGATCAACCTGACGCAAAAAGGCCAGACCGCCATGGCCCGCATTCAGGAAATATTTTCCGCCCAGCCTGCCATTGTGGAAGGCGAGGCTGATGCCTTCGAAATAGAAGGGAAGATTGAATTTAAAAATTTTGGCTTTACTTACCCAGAGGCGGCCTCACCCGCCTTGACCGGAATCGATTTGACGATTCCAAAGGGAGAAACCCTGGTGATCGTCGGCAAAATCGGATCGGGAAAAAGTACGCTCGGGCAAATGCTCCCGCGTATTCTGGACGGTACCGAGGGGAACCTGCTCATTGATGGCCGGCCGATCCAAAACCTTTCCCTCACTCATCTTCGCAAAAATATCGGTTATGTGGATCAGGAACCGTTTTTGTTTTCCCTGTCCATACGCGAAAACATTCTTTTGGGAAATACCGATGCCACTCAGGAAGAAGTGGACGAAGCCGTCAAAAATGCCGGATTGGAAGCGGATCTGGACCGGTTTCCCGAGGGACTGGAAACCATTGTCGGGGAGCGGGGGGTGTCCTTGTCCGGCGGCCAAAAACAGAGGATCGCGTTAGCGAGGGCTCTACTGAAGCACCCTGGAATTCTGGTTCTGGACGACGCCTTTTCCAGCCTGGATGCGGAAACCGAGGATTTTATTTTAAAACAGATCAAGCAGACGATTCGGGACGTGACCACGGTGATCATCACCCACCGCATGTCCATCGCCCGGCAAGCCGATCAGATCGTTGTTATGGATGGGGGGCAAATCATCGAGCGCGGAACCCATTCGCAGTTGCTAAAAAAGCGCGGAGTTTACTTGTCAATGGCCACCAGTCAGGCCCTGGCCAGGCAAATGGAAATCACCCTGCAATGAACGACACGTTTTCTGAAAATCTGGGCGACCGTTACCAGGACTGGGCTTTATTCAAACGAATTGTCTTCTATCTCAAACCCTACCGGTTTTTAGTTGCAGTGGCGATTTTCTTTTTGTTCGCCGTTTCCCTGTTGAACCTTGCCGGACCCTACTTCACCAAAATCGTGATCGATGATTACATCAAGGCCTCCCGTCTCGAAGGACTGGATAGCGTCGCGCTGTTGTTTTTGGGAGTGCTGGCCACGGCCTTTGTGTGCCAGTTTTTTCAAACCTATCTGATGCAGTATATCGGGCAGAAGGTGATGTACGACATGCGTTCCCAGGTTTTCGCTCACCTGCACAAGATGTCCTTCAACTTTTTTGACAAAAACCCCATCGGCAAAATGGTCACCCGCGTGGTCAATGACGTGGAAGTGCTCAACGAAATGCTGACTTCCGGGCTCATCCTGGTCTTCAGCGATCTGTTCACGCTGGCGGGGATATTTTGCGTCATGTTTTATCTGGATTGGCGTTTGACGCTCGTCGTCTGCCTTGTTTTTCCTTTATTGTATCTGGCGACTCAAGCCTACCGCACACGGGCAAGAGACGCGCTTAGAAAAAACCGGGCGCACATCACCGGCCTGAATACCTTTTTGGAAGAAAACCTGTCCGGCATGTCGACCGTGCAGATGTTCAACAAGGAAAAAGACCATTACCGTCGCTTTAAGGACATCAACCACGACAAGCTCAAGGAAGATTTACGGTCTTTGCATTACAACTCGGTGTATCTGCCTTCCATCGACCTGTTCAGCGCCCTGGGGGTGGGTCTTGTCATCTGGTATGGCGGCGGGCGCTTCGTGCAGGATGAGATTCAACTGGGGGTTTTGGTGGCGTTTCTTCAGTACCTGCAGAAGTTTTTTGAACCGATTCGCGATCTGGCTGAAAAATTCAATATCATCCAGACCGCCATGGCTTCTTCCGAACGGGTGTTTGAACTTCTCGACACACCGGAGGAGATAAAGAACCCCAATGAACCGGTTCCCGCAGAAACAGGAATTCAGGGAGCGGTGGAGTTTAAAAATGTGTGGTTCGCCTACAAGAATGAGGACTACGTGCTGAAGGATATCTCCTTTACCATCCGGGAAGGAGAGAGCCTGGCCATTGTCGGTGCGACAGGATCAGGGAAATCCACCATCGTCAACGCCCTGTGCCGTTTTTACGATATTCAGAAGGGTGACATTCTGGTGGATGGGGTTTCCATTCGGCAAATGGACAAATATGAACTGCGCCGCCACATGGCCCTGGTCCAGCAGGATGTATTTTTGTTTTCCGGAAACATATTGGAAAACATCCGCCTGGGAAGCGCAAATCTGGAGCAGGATGCGGTCGAATCCATCGCCCAGGCGGTGCATTCGCACCATTTCATCGACAGCCTGCCGCAAAAGTACCTGCAGGATATTAAAGAAGGTGGGAACAACCTTTCCCTGGGCCAGAAACAATTGCTTTCCTTTGCCAGGGCCCTGGCAGTGGACCCCAGGATTCTGGTGCTCGATGAAGCCACCTCCAGCGTCGATACCGAAACCGAACGCCACATCCAAACGGCCATCCGCGAATTGATTGCCGGCCGGACCTCGATCATCATTGCTCACCGTTTATCGACTCTCAAACACGTCGATAAGATCCTGGTCATCAAAAAGGGTGAGATGGTCGAGTACGGTTCGCAACAGGAGTTGTTGAAGCAAAAAGGCGTCTACCATAAGCTTTATCACCTCCAGGCCGATGAAACCCCCGCTTTTCAGGAAAAACCCTTGTAATAAAGTCTGTTAAGGATAAAAACATTCAGTGTAAATATAAAATATCTTGCATTCCGAATAAATTCTGTTAACCTTAAAAAGTTAATAAAATCAATACAGTGCGAGGTAGAACCATGGGATTGCATAAGCAGGTTCCGAAAACTAAACTCCATTTAATCAAGGTATTAGACGAAGTCCCATTTTTTGATATTTTTGATTCTGAGGAAAAGAAAGAAATTGCCTCTTCCGATAATTTTGTCATCAATTGCGACCCAGGCACCAAAATTATCGAGCAGGGTGAGATCGATTTTTCTACCTACATCCTTTTAAAGGGAAAGGTTGTATTACTCAGCAATGAGGAACCCGATCTGGTGATCGCCACCCTGAAACCGGGAGCGGTGTTCGGCGAGATTTCATTTCTAAACCGGAAACCCCGTCCCACAAACGTCATTGCCAAGGAAAAAACTAGCGTCCTGCGCATGAACGGAGAATTGTTCAATAAATTGAAAAATTCCACTCAAATCAAACTTAAGGACCAGTACATCGAATTGCTGGTGGGGCGGATCGCCGATGTCAATCATTCCCTGCTATACCTCAAAGGGGAATTGAACCGTGTCGATCAGGCGGGGGAGCAATTCCGCGACGATTTTCACAAAATAATCAGAAGTGGCGCACGCCTCGAAGGCGTTTACGAAAACATCACCGAAACCATCGATAAGATTGCCCGCTGATCCCTCCTGACCGGGGGCCTTCCGCAACAAACTTCCCAATCGACCCCTGGATTTGCTAAAATAGATTTAGCAAATAAAATCAAATAGTTATCCTCTAGGCCCTGCCTGCATGAACAACTGGTTCCGTCTACTTTCTATTGTCCTCAGCCTCATTTTGTTGTTAACGGGCTGTTCTGCCATTAAAAAAACCTACCGTGCAGGAAAAGGGACGGTCAAGGGGACTCTGTGGGCCGTGACCGGAGCCTATCAATTCACCAAGGGAACGACCAAGCTCGCTTATAAAATAGGAAAATTCACCTTCGAGGTGGCAAAAGCCCCGCTCGACTGGCCGTTGATGACTGAGGAAATCGAAGAAATCGACGGCTTGCCGGTGAAAGAGGCCATCCGCCGGGGACGGGTGAAAAACTCGCCTTATACGGTGAAGGGAAAACGATACCATCCCATGACCGTTGCCAAGGCTCAGAGTTACAAAGAAGAGGGCATCGCTTCCTGGTATGGCAATGAGACCCTGCGGCAAAAAGACGGCCACATGACGGCCAACGGCGAGGCGTTCAACCCCAAGGCCTTGTCCGCCGCCCACAAATTGTTGCCGCTTCCCACCAACGTCAAGGTCACCAGCCTGGAAAACGGACGTTCCGTAATTGTCAGGGTGAACGACCGGGGACCGTTTCCAAGCATACACAACGCCCGTTCCGGCGACCGGATCATCGATCTCAGCGCCGCCGCCGCGAAAAAACTGGGTTTTTATCGGAAAGGCACCGCCCGCGTCCGGGTGCAGGCCATAGAACTTGTAGAAGTGGGGTAGACAGTGTTCCGGGGAGAAAGCTACTGGCCTTTTTTCCTGAAAGGGATGACCAGACGTTCGACAATGCGGTTGTTTTGAACGTGTTCCTGGAGGATCTCCTCCATATCTTCCTGAGATTTTGGAGAGTACCACACGTCTTCGGGGTAAACGACCATCGAGGGGCCGTATTCGCAGGCATCCAGACAACCCGCTTTGTTGACCCTGACCTTGCCCTTGAGTCCCAATTCCTTCACCCGGCCCTTGGCGTAATCCAATAAATCGAGAGAACCGCGCGAGGCACAGCAACCTCTGGGGTCGTCGGACTTTCTTTGGTTATTGCAGATAAACAGGTGCTTTAGAAATCGTGGCATGAAAGGCTCAAAGTGGTGAAGCGGCTAAGGAATTATAACGGTAGATTCAATGCGTCACCTGGCCGGGGGGAGATTTTTTTTCCTGTATTTTCGAAAATTCATCCATCACTTGTTCCACATCTTCCCGCTTTCTCCACGCCCAGACCTTCAATTGCGATCCCAGATAATAAGCGTGGTCGAGCAACGATTCACCGTCCATCAATCCCCATTGTCCTTCCTGCATCGGGTTCAGGTACTCGTAGATGGGATTTTCAACGGAGGTGTAAAACAACTCCAGATCCTTGGGCGTGATTTTTTTATTGAGCAGAACCCTGATCGCAGTCTCGTCGATTTCATAATCCCCCATGACCACCTGCAGGGCCTGTTCCAGCGTTTTCCCGCTTTGCGTTTCTTTGGCGAGATCATTTTCAATGGCCTTGTTGCGTTTGGAGAAGGGGTAGTGAGTGGCTTCCAGGGCATTGCCGATATAAAAATCGAGGTCAGGAAAATAAAGATTGACCCAGTCGTCGAAGTCGATTTCCGCTCCGCCGGAGATGTCGTAATCGATCTCTTTTTCGGCCGATGTTATATGAATCTGCTGATTATAAAATTTTACGAAATTCTGTAGACAATCATAAACCAGCGCGTAGTAATAGGCATTCATCCGGTACCAGTTATTCGTGGAATTGTGCCCGTTGATCAGCTTACGCAACATGAGCAAAACCGTGTCCGGGTCCGCAACACGATGAGACACTAGAAATGCTTCTTTCAAATAAGGGGACAATTTTTCCTTGTCGTCGCCGGCCTCCTGAATTTTCTGCTGCAGATCGGTTTTAGCCCGGTCCAGCGCATGATAAACGATGCGTTCATGATCCAGTTGACGCTGGTAATCCATGTATTGTTTCAGGTCGGAGTTTTTGTCTTCTTCAGGGTGCTTCAGATCAGTTTGAGAAATGTCTTTGGCGAAGGCTAACATCGGGCTCTCTATTTCATTGCAGGTTGTATGGCGATTCTTTATTTTGACTCGATTGGTAATCGATTTCAACCTATTTTAAATCAATGCTGATTATCGGTACAGCCCATCCATTTTCTCCCCTTTTCCACATAACTTTTTCATCCCCTTTAAAAAATATAAATAACCCTGTTTATTGTAGGAATATTCCTATAGTGTGATTGAGTCATTAAAAACTGAGATCGATTTTTTCCCCAGCTTGCCCACAAGGGCCTTGGCATGATCCACCGGGGAGAGTCGATGGTTGACGTTTCAGCGATCAAACCTATAAAGTCTTTAATTTCAAGAACTCAGGATGAGGGAATGAATATTATCCTTAACAGCTATTGCAATTTAAAATGCAATTATTGCTTTGCCGATGAATACATGGAAGAAACCGTGAGCACCCCCGGCAAGTCCATGGATTACGATTTTTATCTTTCCGACGTATTGCCGAAAATAAAAGGCGCATCGTTGATCAATTTCATGGGGGGCGAGCCCACCCTGCATCCCCGGTTCACCGATATCATGACCAGCACCCTGGACAGCATGGCGCCGTTCACCTATCTCGGAATCTTCACCAATGGGTTGATGCCCGATAAGGCCCTCGACCTTTTGCTGAAAACCGTGGGCAGGGGCGGAAGCATCGAACAGCAGATCCATTTCACCGTCCTTCTGAACTGGCAGACGATGGAGAACACCACCGAAAAAAACCATCGCCGATGCCGGGAAGTCGCGAAACAGATTTTAGCCAAAGACGGCTACAGCCTGATGTTCAGTCTCAATTTGTATTCGACGAAGCAGGACCTGTACCGCCAGTGCGAGGAAATCGATGCAATCTATCAGGACCTGGGATTGCCGCCGGGACAGAAATATAAAATCCGCGTCAGTCCGGCGTTTCCCATCGTCGGGGAAGAGGGGAGTGGCAACGTGACCCTGCCGATTCGCGATTATCCGAAAATGGGCCGCATGATGCTGGAACTGCTCAACGATTTCCCGCAAATGTGTTTTCGCTTTGACTGTTCGTTCCCGCCGTGTTTTTTAGATGAGATCAAGGAAGAAGAGACATCCCTGGTCGAACGGTTTTTTTATCACGGCAGTCAGCCGGTCCCGCATATCAAGGATTGGGACAAAGACTTTTATTTCGGCTGTGCCGACGACAGCCCGATGGACATCGACTCGAAAGGCGACTGCTTCAACTGTTTCCCGTTCCACAATTTTAAAATGGGCAACATCAGTGAGCACAAACAGGTCAACGAGTTGGCCATCAAGAAGATGCACACCAAATTCCTTGGTCATGTATTCGAAGACACCCAGGCCAAAGAACCCTGCAAAACCTGCCCCCACTACATGGTCCGCTGCTCCAGCGGATGTTTTGCGTATAATTTCACTTAATCCAAGCTGGGTGCTTTTCCTCAGAGATTACGTAAGACGAAAATCCTTATAGAAATTATCCTTAGCTTATCCAGCACATTTTTGCGAGGAGCCAACGGCGACCAAGCCGTGATACCTTATTCATTAATTTTCGTGCCCTATAAGCCTCAACCTTTATAATTCCAGATAGAGGTTGAAAGAAAGTGGCGGCTTAAAGGTATTTGCTTAGAGCCTTTGTTAGTATTTGCTTTGCAAATGACGGAGTACTCTGTGTTACCACCACATCTTCGCAATTATTAAACCGGGCGAAGTCGACTATAGCCGTCGAAAGTGGATCGACCAGCTCAGAAAATCCCTTCTTGCTGGCAAAACCAGACTCAAGAAACAGAGCCTTAATTTCGAAGCGCGACTCATCTCGATATGATTTACAGTCCATTCGGCCTACGAGCCGGTCGGAATACAGGATAGGCAAGCAAAAATAGCCGTAGCACCGCTTTGCCTCAGGCACGTAACACTCTAGGCGGTAGTCAAAACCGAATACTTCCGAGAGCCGCTCGCGCTGAATAACCAGATTGTCGAATGGAGACAGTATCCGCACCGTGTTAGGCGGGCGAGTTGATTTGAGGTCCAGGGTCATTGGCTCAGCCCAAATTTTTGAACCTGCATCAGTAGTAAGAAGTGTGAGGTCGCCTGTATCGGTTCGACGTTTCAGTTCAGCTTTCACTGAGCCGCCTAACGGCATACCGTATTGTCCTCCAGCACGGAATGAAGCATAGTTGGCAAAGCCATGGGTCCTGATCGTTGTGTCGATGAGAAAGCTGGCAAATTCCTCAATAGTGGGTTCCGTGGTGTTGACGGAAGAAGGCAGTACGCGTTCGGTTAGGTCGTAGGACTTTTCGAATCCATCGCGTGCACGAATCATCAGGTCTCCCTGAAAATAGAGTTGCTCTAGTGCGCACTTAGCAGGTTTCCAGTCCCACCACCCGGTACTCTTTTTGCCGGTATTTTCGAAGTCCCGAGCGCGAAGCGGACCATCAGACCGGATACGCCGCAAGACGCGTTCCATCATTTCTTTAGCATCTTTCGAGTTAGACGCCTTCGACCTGAACTTACGAGCGTGCAAGAGCGTAAATCTGAAGTCTTGGATTGGACGAAATGCAGCTACAGGAAACCGGCTTTCGAAAATCTTCCGTTCTGCGAGCAATTGCCCAATGTGTCGGTTTTTGAAAGTTGGTACTCGCGTCATGAGTATATGATTATGCGCGCGAAGCACGACCGATATCGTATCAATCTGGACATACCCTAGATGACGAATTGTACGCGCTGTGGCTTCAAGGCCATGTCCGAACGGCTCGCGTTTGACTAGTCCCTGATGAGCCAATGCAATGTGCCTTAGTTTTTCTTGGTCAATATGGTGAGCCATACAATTGGTCGATTTTGTCCTAAAACGCCTTCTTATGATGTTTATAGTCGGCACTTCCAAGCGCCTTAAAGATTATCACTTGCTTGTGGGAATAGGCCATGACGTTCCATGTTTTCTTTTGCCTATTACTGCCGATAGAGCTCGTTAGGCGAACGTCTATTTTTGGTGCAAGGCACCAGAGTTCTTAACCCCTCACTACTAAAAAAACGCCGACGCCGATCATCACCATGCCGGCGGCGATATTGATTCCTTTATTTGCTTTGGAACTATCAAAAAGCCCACCAGCTTTGACCGCCAGATAAGCGTAACTGAGCTTTGCCACGCCTATGGTGATTGTGGCGATGGCAATGATGATGCCGGTGTCTAAAATAGTTACTGCAGTCAGATCAATAAACGCCGGGAAAAAAACCAGATAAAACAAAACCGCTTTTTGATCGCCCAGCGTGATCAAAAGACCGGTCAGGAAACTGGAGTGCCAGGAAGATTCTTTGCTGCCTTCATCATCCACCGCCTTCGGTTTTGACCTCCACAGCGCAATTCCCAGCCAGATGAGATACGTGCCGCCCAAGTATTTTAACCATACAAAGAGACTCGTATCCGCAAGAACCGATAAGCCATAAATGGCTAGTAAGATGTAGATGATATCGCCGACCACGATTCCAAGGGTCGTAAAAACCCCATGCGTGAATCCAAAGGCCGCCGATCGTGCCGATACGCTCAACACGCTGACACTGGGAACGGCGGCCAGAACGATCATGGCTCCGAACAACGCGGTGACACTGCTGAACGTCATACTGGTTTGCATGGGTTTTCGATCCTTTGAATGGCCGGGCAGCTAATAGCGTATATAGGGTATGACTTAAGTGGCAAGCTATCAGAATTTCCCTGAACCTGATATTGCCTGATCAGGCACTTCAGAATGGATGAAAAATACGAGGGGAGGGGAGGTTATTTATCCGCGTCGGATTTGGGAAGCTGGTGCTCGCCGTGTTCCTGCATGTACTTTTTAAAATGGCCGAAATTGATGTAACAGCGCTCGCAACTGTCGGGGAAGATGGTCACGATGACTCCTTTTTTGATGCGCGATGCCATTTCCAGAGCGGCGCCCATAGCGGCGGCGGCTGAGTGGCCGACCAGCAACCCCTCCTCACGCTCCAGCCGTTCCACCATTTTATAGGAATCTTCGGTGCTGATGCTGATTTTGCCGTCCAGCTCTTCCTCCTTGTAGATTCCCGGAATGATGGAAGAAGCCATGTGCTTCAACCCTTCGATGCCGTGCAGGTCCTCGGCAGGTTCCACCGCGTAACATTGGACATCGGGATTCAGCTCCTTAAGACGGCGGGTGTTTCCCATGATCGTGCCGCCGGTGCCTATGCCAGCAAGAAAATGCGTGATCTTGCCATCGGTTTGTTTCCAGATTTCGTTGGCGGTGGTTTCGTAATGCGATTTCCAGTTGGAATCGTTGTTGTACTGATCCGGCATGAAGTAGAGATCCGGATTTTCCTCGTAGATCTTCTTCGCGAGGATGATGGCCCCGTCAGAACCTTCAAAGGGACTGGAAGTCACGATCTCCGCGCCGTAAAAATCCGCCATCAACCCTTTACGTTCCTTGCAGACGTTGGCGGGCATGACGAGCTTGACTTTGTAGCCCTTGATTTTTCCGATCAGCGCATAGGCGATCCCGGTATTTCCTGAAGTGGAGTCGAGGATGATCTTGTCCTTGGTCAAGCGTCCGGATTTTTCTCCGTCCTCGATCATTTTCAAGGCCGGGCGCGATTTGACCGAGCCGCCGGCGTTTCGCCATTCGGCTTTGGCGTAGATTTCGACGTCTTTGAATTCGCTTCCCAGATGATTCATACGGATGATCGGCGTGTTGCCGATGCTTTTTAAGACCGCTTCATCGGTGATAACGGGACAGGATGGAGCCTGTACCTCAGAAGGTGTAGGAATGTTCATCTTCAGTTTAGACATTTGTCTTTTAAGATGTATTTTATAATCAGGAGGATGCGGATTGTTTCCCAATACTACCTGGAAAGCCCGCAAAACTCCTCATAGTCTATTAATTCCGTGATCGTCGGATTTTCACTGCAAACCGGGCAGTTGGCATCCCGTTTCAATTTCAATTTGCGAAACTCGGTGTTGAGAGCGTCGTAAATCAAAAGCTTGCCTATCAGCGTGTCGCCTTTTCCCAGAATGAGTTTCAGGGTTTCGACGGCCTGCAAATTGCCGATCACCCCGGCTAAAACGCCCAAAACCCCGCCTTCCTGACAATTCGGGACCAACCCCGGTGGCGGTGGTTCGGGATACAGACAGCGGTAACAAGGACCGTCACCGGGTTTGAAAACCGTTGCCTGGCCCTCGAAGCGGAAAATACTTCCGTGGATATTGGTTTTTCCGGCCATCACGCAGGCATCGTTGATGAGATACCGGGTGGCGAAGTTATCCGTTCCGTCGAGGATGTAGTCGAAACTGTCGAAGATTTTGAGGATATTTTCCGAGGTCAGCTTTTCGTTGTAAACCGTAACCTTGACATCGGGATTCAGCGCTTCGATGGTTTTCCTGGCCGATTCGGTTTTCAGCATCCCGATCCGCTCGGTGGAGTGGATGATCTGCCGTTGCAGATTGCTCAAATCGACCGTGTCGAAATCCACGATACCGAGGTTGCCGATGCCTGCCGCCGCCAGATAATAGGCCGCAGGCGAACCCAGACCGCCGGCGCCGATCAGCAGGACTTTGGCCTCCAGCATTTTAGTCTGACCCACGCCCCCCACTTCCGGGAGCATGATGTGGCGGCTGTAACGTTCAACCTGTTCGTCGGTGAAATCCATGATTACCGCGATCCACCTGCAATGGCCGGAATGATGGAAATTTCATCGCCTTCCTTGACCGCGGTCTTTTCACCGTCGAGAAACCGAATATCTTCTTCGTTGACATATATATTGATGAACCGCCTGGGGGAACCGTTTTCTTCACAGATACGCTCTTTGATTCCAGAAAACTGCGTTTCCAGGTTGTCGAAAATATCCGAAATAGTATTCCCCTCAGCGGTAACCTCGCTCTTATTGCTGGTCAACTTCATGAGAGGGGTGGGGATTCTGACTTTTACCGCCATGATTCACTCCTTAGTATTAAACCGTTAAACTGTTGGCAAAAATTTCTTCAAAACTGCTGAGATGCGGTTCGATGACCGCCGGAGCCGCGAAAGCTCCGTCCAGGGCTTCCTGGGTTTTGAGACCGTTCCCGGTGATGCAGATGACCGTCACCTCATCGGGTTTGATGCGTCCCTGTTTGATCAATTTCTGAGCCACTCCCAGAGTCACGCCGCCTGCCGTTTCTGTGAATATGCCTTCCGTTTCCGCCAAAAGCTGCATGGCTTTTACGACTTCTTCGTCTGAGACATCTTCTCCATAGCCGCCGCTTTCATTGGCGACTTTTATCCCGTAATAACCGTCTGCCGGGTTGCCGATGGCGATGGATTTTGCGATCGTGTTGGGTTTGACGGGGGTGATCATGTCCGCGCCATTTTTGATGGCCGTCGTCACCGGAGAGCAACCCGTTGCCTGGGCTGCGAAAACCTTGGTCTTGAACGGTCCGATCAGGTCCAGATCTTCGAATTCATGAAAAGCTTTCCAGATTTTGGTGATGAGCGAGCTTCCAGCGACTGGAACCACCACGTTGTCCGGTGCCTTCCATCCCAGTTGTTCGGCGATTTCATAGCCATAGGATTTCGACCCGTCTCCGTAATAGGGGCGGATATTGATGTTCACGAACGCCCATTTATGATCGGTGGCGATTTCACTGCACAGGCGGTTGACGTCGTCATAACTGCCCTTGACCGCAATCAATTGCGTTCCATAGATCAAGGTGCCGAGAATCTTGCCGGCTTCCAGTCCATCTGGAATGAAGATACAGCTTTTGAGTCCGGCCTCCGCCGCGTGCGCCGCTACGGAATTCGCGAGATTCCCTGTGGATGCGCAGGACAAGGTGTCGAAACCGAATTCAACCGCCTTGGAGACGGCAACAGCCACCACCCGGTCTTTAAATGAAAACGTGGGGTGGTTGACAGAATCGTTTTTGATATAGAGATGATTCAGCCCAAGAGCTTTGCCGAGGTTCTTTGCGCGCACCAAGGGGGTGAACCCGGTATGCAGACCCACTTTCGGGTCCTCGTCGATAGGCAGAAGTTCCTGGTACCGCCACATGGAAGGAGGTCTCGACTCAATGGATTTACGACTGACCACCTTTTTGATGTTTTCATAGTCATAATCGACTTCCAGGGGGCCAAAACAAAATTCACAAACATGAATCGGTTCTTTTGGAAATTCTTTTTTACATTCTTTACAGCGCAGGCCTTTTACGTATCCCATAGGTCCTTCTTAATCAAAGTATTTATAAAAACTGAGGTATCGTTCTCCGGTGTCGCAAATGATCACGACGATATTTTTACCCGGCCCCATTTCTTTAGCCAGTTGACAAGCGGCGAAGCAGTTGGCTCCAGACGAAATGCCAACCAGCAGACCTTCTTCCTTGGCCAGTCGCAAGGCAAAGCTGTAAGCATCGTCATCGGAAACCGCACGGATGCTGTCCAAAATATCCATGTTCAATACTTTGGGCTTGAATCCTGCCCCGATCCCCTGAATTTTATGCGGTCCCGGAGGGTTTCCGGAGAGAACCGCAGACGTCGCCGGTTCCACCCCAACGATTTTTGCGTCGCCATAATGTTGCTTTAAGACTTCTCCTGCACCCGTGATCGTGCCCCCGGTGCCAATTCCCGCGACGAACCCGTGCACCGGTTCGCCGTTCATGGAAGCGATGATTTCCGGCCCTGTGGTTTGACGATGCACTTCCGGATTGGCCGGGTTGTTGAACTGTTGCGGCATGAAGTAATCCGGGTTTTGGGCCTGTAATTCCTCGGCCCGTTCGATGGTTCCTTCCATGCCGAACTCAGCGCGGCTCAATTCTAATTTGGCGCCAAAACTTTCAAGGATCGTCCTGCGTTCCTCGCTCATGTTTTCCGACATGACCAGGATGACCTTGTAACCCTTCACCGCCCCAACCAGTGCCAGACCGATGCCGGTGTTTCCGCTGGTGGGTTCAATGATAGTGGACCCAGGTTTTAAAACCCCTCGTTTTTCTGCGTCCTCAATCATAGCCAGAGCGATCCGGTCTTTCACGCTTCCACCCGGATTCATGAACTCCAGCTTGGCAAATATATTGGCGCCATTGGGGGGAGAAACCCTGTTCAGTCTAACCAATGGCGTGCCGCCGATCAACTCTAAACTATTATCAAATCGGGTTTTAGATTTTTCGATCGGTTGTGAATTAGCCGTCATGTTCAGTTGGATTCCATCCCAAGGGTAAAACCCAGAATTTTAAGGGATATATTGCGTTCCGTCAACTTCTGGATGGGCGAAGTCGCCCTGACAGTCGCCCCAGTGGTGCTGACAACTGGACAGAACCCCTGTTCTAAAGGGGCTCAGGGGACCGTGAGCTCTAAACCTCTTGATTTTTATAATTTATCAGTGGGTAATAATATGCTTGAGATCGGGGTAAAATTCAACAGGAAATCTTTTTAAAGAAGCAAGCCGCGATTTGGGTCAAAAACTCACTCCGAGGGTCAGAGAGGCGATATTTTCCTTATAATCCGAGGACGCCAGATTGGAGGTGCTGTCGATAAATTGATAATCCAGTTTGCCGAAGACATTTTTATAAATCGTCTGGGCCACTCCAAATTCAATCGTGTGCCGGAAGTCATCTCGTTTCTCACCAATACTGACAGTGACATTTTTATAGTCCCTGAAGATATACTTGTGCCCCAGAATGATCTTGGTTTTTTTTCCAAGGGGTAGTTTCACCTGGGAGTTAACATAGTGTCCTAAGTAATCAAACTCTTCTCCGGTGGTGATTTCGTTTTCAAATCGGTAGCTCAATTGAATGATCCCCTTGCCATCCATGATGAAAAAGAAATTGCCGAAACTAAAACCATGGTTTTGAGCATCGCGCAGGGGGCTGTCAAAAAAATGGGTGTCCTTGTAAGCATAGGTTAGCGTCGCGTACCATTTTTCACTGACCGCATATCCAACACTGGGGCTTGCAGATAAGATTTCCAGAAAGTCCTTTTCTCCAAGGGTCGTCCGATTATAGAAATTGAACAGTCCCAGGTTGAATTTCCCCAATTCATGAGAACCACTGAGGGAAAAAATGTGAGACTGGATATCAAACGCCGCAAGGTCGTCGTGGAGGCTTTGATAAAAATCATACCCGGCTTCAAGTTCCAGTTTGGGGGTTTTCAGGAATTTGTAAGCTCCGGAAAATTCAAAAATGTAGGAAAAATCATCCAGATTGGTGGTCAGGTCCTGTTCGTCGACGGTGATGTTATCGTCATATTCAAACCCGGCTCCAAAGGAAAGATGCCAGGGCTTTTGCGGTTTTTTATCCGCCTGTAATTTTAAAAGGGCTTTTGCTCCTTCCGCAAGTTCACTGCCGGGATCGGCTTTAATGGCCTTGTTCCAATGCTCAGCAGATTGCTCAAAGTTCCCCAACTGCGAATGTGCCTTGCCGATATTGAACAAAGCCAGTTGATGAAAATCAGGGTCCAGCTTTCCAGCCTTTTCAAAATAGGGGATGGACTTTTCATATTGTTCCTGGCCCTGTAAGGACAGGCCGAGAAAGACCAGAGCAGAGCTGTTCTCTGGGTTCCGCTCTAAAATCTGCTGAAAGGTTTCAGCCGCTTCCTCAAAGGATTGAAGCTTGAAATAAGCGATTCCCAGATTGAGGCG
This sequence comes from Nitrospinaceae bacterium, assembly GCA_021604505.1. Classification (NCBI taxonomy): domain Bacteria; kingdom Pseudomonadati; phylum Nitrospinota; class Nitrospinia; order Nitrospinales; family Nitrospinaceae; species Nitrospinaceae bacterium. The sequence continues at coordinate 1,050,315 of BQJC01000001.1, forward strand.
GACTCCTTCCAACGTCGGATCAAGTTCCAGAGCGCGCTTGAAGGAAGGGATGGCTTTTTCGTGTTCCCCCTCCTTGCTGAAGGCGACACCCTGTGCCAGAAATCCGTCTGCGGTTTCCTGAGAAAAGCCTGAATAGGGCCAAAACAGGCAGAAAATAAAACTCAAAAAGCTAGTTCGAAAAACCCGGCGGAAGGGAAGGGATTTCATTAAATTATATTTTGAGTTGGTTATATTTGCCCGAGTGAATTATACAGAATAAGCGGTGTTCGTCAAACCGAACTCTTGTTTATTCAGGAAAATAAGAAATCAGGAGCTATTTTGTGGGTATCAACCTAAAGATATGTTAGTTAAGAAATTACCGGTTGTTGAAGTATCTCAATTTTGGGGAAAATAGTGAAAAGAGGGTTCGTTCCTCCAAAATAATTCATTGTGGGGGGATAAAAAAATGGGTGAGCTGGCGCTCACCCATTGGCTGGTGGCTTTCGATGCATGGAATTTTAAATAATCCCACCCCCGGCATTTCCTATTTCTTTAGCGACTTGTTTGGCCGTGTTTTTGGCCGAATTCTTGGCTGTGTTTTTGGCGGAGTTCTTGGCCGCTGCCACGGCGGAGTTCTTGGCTGCCGCTACGGCGGAGTTCTTGGCCGCTGCTACGGCGGAGTTCTTGGCTGCTGCCACGGCAGAGTTCTTGGCCGCAGACTTGGCGGATGCCTTGGCCGCTATTTTAGCCGAACCTTTGGCTGCTAACTTCGCAGAATCCTTGGCCGCTCCTTTCGCGGAGTCCTTGGCCGTTAATTTTGCAGAGCTTTTGACCATAAATTTATCGGCCTTGGCCGTGAATTTATCAACCATCTCGGCAGCTTTTTTAGCAAACCTAGCCGCTTTTTCGGGATCCTTATCCGCAAATCTATTGGCCTTGGCCATAAATTTATCGGCCATTGTAGTGGCTTTTTCAGTAAATTTAGCCGCATTTTCTTGAGCCTTAGCTGTTTTCATGGAGGTCATGGCGGCTTTTTTCGCTAAACCTTTTTCGACCCCCTGAAACGATGCCATTTTAATAGGTTTGGTGGTTTTATTCACAACTTTAGCTAAAAAGCGGGCAGGGGCATTTTTTACCGGCGAGGAAGAGCCATCCGGGAAAAAGTCCTGCATTTCTCCCGCCGAAATAAAAAACGTACTGCCTTTGCCGTTGGTTTTATTCGAGAAGGTCTCAATTTTTCCTTCCAGAACCACAAAAGTGGATTTTCCCTCACGATTTGTAATGACCGCGAATTCGGTTCCCCGTACTCCCGCCGTTGCGGTCGGGGTGACCACTTTAAAAGAGGAACCATTGGTCATGTCTTTGGTGACTTTAAAACGAACCCAACCGATAGAAGCCTTGATCAAGGTTTCCCGAAGATTTTTATCCGGGTTATAGACATGTTTATTAATATTGATAACCGTGTCCTCACTCATGGTGAGGGTGCTTGCATCGTCAAAGGTAAAAAGCGCCTTGGAAGAATAGTCCGTTTCGAATTGGTCGTCCATAAAAACCGGACCGGCCAACTCAATTTGCTTCTTTTTCGATTGGCCCTTATGGGTTTGATAAACTGTTCCATCCATTCCGGTGGTGATGCCGATATCCGTCGATGAAATGATCTTTGCATTTTTCAAAAACAGTTTTTGCTCGAACAATGACTTGTTTGGTTCACCGCCTGAGAAGGCATACGTGATTCTTATAAATTCCTGTTGCGTCAGCAATCCATCGGGCGATTTATTTTCTAAAACATTCACGCCACGACTTTTCAACCGGTTTGTGACCTGCGGAAACATCGCCTTGCCGGACATTTGCGAATGATTGGTTGGCAACAGTACATTTTCAGGATGATTTTTAGCCAGTAATTTGATGAAATCCCCGCGGGTAATTTCCCCTTGGCTGGACACAGATGAAAAAGCAACTCCTGAAGCCATGAGAACCGATAAAAAGACAATCGTAATAGAGGTTTTGCGAAATAGCTGGGCAGATGAAAAATTGCTAAAGGAATTTTTCATTTTTCTTCTCCAGTAAAATTTTTAATATAAAAATCATTGGTAAATAAAATAAAATTCTCTAAGACCCCGCTGCGTCTGAAGTGAGCCGGGTCTTTCAGGCGTTTTTCTATAACAAAGTTTCCTTGATGATTTGTTTTACTGTTTCGGTAGCAGCATCCTTGGCCGCCGCTACGGCAGAGTCTTTGGCCGCTTCTACGGCAGAGTCCTTGGCCGCCGCTACGGCAGAGTCCTTGGCCGCCGCTACGGCAGAGTCCTTGGCCGCCGCTACGGCGGAGTCCTTGGCCGCTGACACGGCGGAGTCTTTGGCCGCCGCTACGGCGGAGTCTTTGGCCGCCGCTACGGCGGAGTCCTTGGCCGCTGACACGGCAGAGTCTTTGGCCGCCGCTACGGCGGAATCTTTGGCCGCCGACACGGCGGAATCTTTGGCCGCCGCTACGGCGGAATCTTTGGCCACGGAAACAGCGGTGTCTTTGACGACGGGCATGGCGGAGCCTTTAACAGATGCAACGGGAGACTCCTTAAGGCCACTCAAGGTGGAATCAAGATTGGATACAACGGGAGATTCCAGAACATTGCTCAAAGTGGAATCAAGGGTGGATACAACGGGAGATTCCAGAACATTGCTCAAAGTGGAATCAAGGGTGGACACTGCGGGAGAATCCTTGACTCCTGTTACAGTGGAATCTATCACGGTACCTTGAGCAAAGCCGAGGCTCGCAGTTTTTGCTGAAATTTTTGCCGCGGACTTGGCTAATTCTTTGGCGATCCCTTTGGGCAAAGTTAATTTTTTTGGTTTGGTGGTTTTATTGATGACCGTATTTAACAAACCGGGCGAGGCTTTTGCTACCGCAGTCACCGCACCGTTTTGAGAAATATCTTGAAATTCACCTGCTGAAATAAATGCAGCTTTCCCTTTCTCACCATTGGGTAAAATGGGCCAGGTTTCAATCTGGCCTTCCAGAACCACAAAGGTAGTTTTTCCTTTTGGGTTTACAAAAACCGCAAATTCCGTTCCCCTTACTCCGGCTATGGCGGTGGGTGTGACCACTTTGAAGAAAGAACCGTTTTTTAACTTTTTGGTCACCTTGAACCGCACCCAACCCAGTGAAGCCTTGACCAGTGTTTCCCGAATATCCTGGTCCGGATTGTAGATGTGTTTGTTGATATTGATAACAGTGTCTTCACTCATGGTGAGAGTGCTTTGATCGTCAAAAGTAAAAAGAGCTTTTGAAGTGTCGTCCGTTTCGAATTTGTCCTCCATGAAAATCGGAGCGGCCAATTCGGTTTGCTTTTTATCAGTTTCACCCTTATGGGTTTGGAAAACTTTCCCGTCAACCCCGGTAGTGAGGCCGATGTCTGTGGATGAAATGATCTCCGCATTTTTCAAAAACAGTTTTTGTTCAAACAGGGATGAGTTTTTAGGCCCGCCGGCAAAGGCATAGGTGATGCGTACAAACTCCTGTTGAGACAGGGCCTCAAGTGAAGGTTTATTATCCAGAACATTGATTCCTTGTTTTTTCAGAGAACTGGCGACTTGCATATACAATGCCTGTTTGGACAATTGAGAATGGTTTTTCGGCAAAAGAGAGTTTTCGGGATGATTTTTTGCCAGCATCTCAATAAATTCTCCACGGGTGATAGCACCTTCGCCGGGAACCGATGCAAACCCAACCCCATGAGCAAAAAGAACCGATAAAAAGACAATCAAAAAAGCGATTTTTCGAAATAACCGGATATTCGAAAAATTGTTAAATGAAAATTTCATTTCCCGCTCCATTGTTCTGTTTAAATAAAAATAGTTAAAACGCAGTTGCGTGAGAAGTAAGTTGGGTTAGCAGGAAATCGGGCCTGGACCCTGTTTCCTGAGCTTTCTCATAGCCAAACAGGTGCAAGCCCGATGCCTAAAAGGACCAAAAAATAGCGAAGTTCCGAAAGGGTTTGGAAAAGGGGAGGTTGGGTCGAATACTTTTTTTTAAGCGGGGAAGGAGAACCGCTTTTTTGGAAAATTGGGTGATCAATTTTTTAAACAACTGGCGAGAGAATAAGTACCTGATTTAGAGTAGTTTACAACCGATGTGCATCTCCTGGTTTAACCCGTTTTAAACAGACAGGTTCAGCGTGGACCAGGACAAAAGTCAGGAAGAAGAAATCAGTTGCGTCGCTTCATCGGCTGGCAAAGGCTTGCTCAACAGATATCCCTGAATGATATTGCACCCGATGGACCGCAAAACTTCTTTCTGGACTTCAGTTTCCACACCCTCAGCAATGGTTTTGAGGTTCAGTGCGTTCGCTAAACTTACAATAGCCTTGGCCAGGGTTGCGTCTTTTTCAGAGGTGATGTCCTTCACAAAAGCCCGGTCGACCTTAAGATTATTCAATGGAAAACTGTTCAAATAATTAAGGGAAGAATAACCGGTTCCGAAATCGTCGATCGATATTTTTATTCCCAAACTGTTTAACTGCCTGAGTTGGTCGGCGGCATTCTCTGTGTTTTCCATCAAAACCGATTCCGTGATTTCCAACTCCAGGTATTCGGGGTGAATTTCTATGTCTTTAAGGGTCTCAATTATGGTTTCAACAAGTTCGGATTGGTTGAACTGATGGGCGGAAAGATTGACCGCGATGGTGATAAATGGCAATCCCATGTCCTGCCAGGTTTTAATCTGTTGGCAGGCAGTTCGCAGAACCCACTCACCTAAAGGATTGATGAGCCTGGTTTTTTCCGCCAGGGGGATGAATTCCATCGGGGAAACCACCCCCCGGCGCGGATGATTCCAACGCACCAGAGCTTCAAATCCGATGATGGTTTCAGAGTCCAGATCCAGTTTGGGCTGATAATAGAGTTCAAATTGCTCCCTCTCCACGGCATTTCTGAGATCCTGCTCCAGGGTCAGCTTATTTTTAGCCTGGTCTTCCATGTCGGAGATGTAATGACGATAGGTATTTTTGCCGTTTTCCTTTGCAGAATGCATGGCCGTTTCTGCATGTTTAATCAGAATTTCGCCTTCATGTCCGTCTAAAGGATGATAGGAGAGACCAATGCTGATTGTGACAAAGACTTCTTGTTCACAAAGTGGAAAGGGGCCGTAGATCAGTCTGAGCAATTCGGAAGCGGCCTTCGCCGCCTCGGTCTCAAAATTGATCCCGGAAAGGATTACAATAAACTCATCTCCGCCATACCGTCCGACACGACAGTCTGGTGGCGCCCAATTGAGGAGTCGTTCCGTGACGGTTTTCAGTATTTTGTCACCAGCTTGGAGTCCCATGGAATCGTTGATAACTTTAAAATCATCCAGATCCAGCAACAATACAGCGATGGATTTATTTTTCCGGTTTTCGGTCGCCAGCTCTGAGTTCAGGTGCTCAAGAATCAGTTTTTTATTCGGAAGCCCCGTCAACGAATCATAAAAAGTCAGATTGGAATTCTTATCTTCCAACTCCTGGACCTGAGACATGTCTTGCGCTATGCCTACGAAGACCGGTGGAGTTTCGGTCGTTTGCAATTTAAAATGAATTTCGACAGGGTAAGTCGATCCGTCCTTCCTTTGGTGTTCCCCTTTGTAAACGACCTCCTGTTTTTTCCCTGCGCGCAAGGGTTTTGTCAGTTCGACAAAAAATTCTTTTGTCGTGTAGGCGATCACGTCAAATGGAGACATTTGCGCGATTTCGCCTTTTTCATATCCCAGATTCCTCAGGGCGCGTGAATTCATCTTTATGAAGTGATAGGTCTCGGAATCAAAGATATAAATTTCATTTAAGGTGTCATTGAGAAGGTCCTTGAGCCCGGCATTGGTTTTCTTTTCGCTTCGAAGGATTCTCATACCCTGATCCAGGGCGACCAGATCTTCCCGGGCCCGTTCAGAAACGGTCTTTAAGACAGTCATTAGAACTTGCGGGTTAGAAGCGAAATGAATCTGGAATTGATCTTTGCCTATTTCCAGCACTCTGGATTTCGAAATAGCGATCAGGGTCGCTGAACGGGGTTTGCCTTCGATCAAGGTCATCTCTCCAAAGTGATCTCCCTGGCTTCGATGCGCGATCATGGTGTTTTCTTTTTCCACTGAAAGCGCTCCGGAGAGGACGACAAACATGGAATCACCCAAATCCCCCTCCCGGAACAATATTTCTCCGCCTTCTAGGCTGATTTCCTTGCAGTCGTTTACCAGACATTGCAATTTTTCATGGCTCAAACTGCTGAAAATTCCAATGGACTTCAGGGAATTGACAATGTCGTCCTGAGAAGAGAGTTTCATAAATTTCTCAAAAATTATTGTGGTTGACCTGTGGTCTGCTTTTTGGGCTCAATGACTATCTGTACAGGGAATATTTTTAAGGTAATTGGTTTTACATTTATTTTCAAGTAAAATAATATATACTAAGTAATTGATTTTTAATAACCTTAGAGTTTTTTCAGGTATTGCAAAATTGGGGTCCTAAATGACATCTGGTGCAAGAAAATCGTCGCAAATAACAGGGGTAAAATCAGTGATTTTTAAAAACCTGGGCAGATTTCTCCTATTTTTGACACCATGAAAAAAGCGATTCCCTGGATCATCGGCTTAGCAGTCACAAGCATCCTTTGCCTTGGTTATTGGCTGAATCCCTCCTCGATGCACCGAATGGAGCTTCTCTTTCAAAACGCTCATTTTCAGTGGCGGGGGCCTTTGCAACCGGGGCCCGAAGTGGTTATCGCCGCAATCGATGAAAAAAGTATCGATGAATTTGGGCGTTGGCCCTGGTCCAGAAAAACGATTGCGCAGCTGGTCGATAAGCTGGTTGAGAGCCAGGCGAAGGTGATCGGGTTTGACATGGTGTTCTCGTCGCCCGATGACAGCTCCGGGAAGAACAGCCTCCATCGAATAAAAGAAAAATTAAAAGAAGAGATCAAAGACGGCCCCCTGGTCGAGGGGCTGATGCATCCCATAATGCAAGAGGCAGATAACGATGCCATCCTCGCCTCGGCTCTCAAAAAATCAAAACGAGCCATTTTAGGTTTTTTTTTCCATTTCCATGCTGAAGAGGTGCGGCACCTCACAGCAGCGGAAAGGCACGATCATTTTCAAACTATCAAGCGTGCTCAATTTGGTGGGTTCACAAAGCCCAAACACGACTTTGATTTGTCGCTGGTGGATTTCAGGTCAGGCTATGCGGTGGAGTCGAACATTCCCATGCTATCCGAAAGCGCCAGAAGTCAGGGCTACATCTCGTTTGATATCGAGCCGGATGGTTCCATGCGCAGGCTCCCCATCATCGTCAAGTACCTCGATAAAGCTTCCAACCGCGAGTATTTTTTCCCCCCCATGAGCGTCAGGGTTCTTGAAAGGTATTTAAAGGGAGCGCTTTTGTTCCGTGTGGGGGAGTTTGGGGCGGAAAAAGTACTTTTTAATGGAACGGAATCCATAGAAGTGCCCATCAATGAAAAAGGCGAAATGCTGGTAAATTTTCTCGGAGCCAGGGGAACGTTCCCACATATTTCCATTGTCGACATTCTGCGTGACGGTGACAACCGGGTTTCTGGCGAGAGTTTGAAGGGTAAAATCGTCTTGATCGGAACCACTGCAACGGCCATGGGGGACAATAAAGTCACGCCGTTTGACCCGGCCTATCCGGGCGTCGAGATCCACGCGACCATCATCGACAACATCTTAAGGAAAAATTTCCTTTATCAACCGGGGTGGATTTTTCAGGCCGATTTGGTTTATCTGTTGGCCTCAGGGTTTTTCTTGACCTGGATGTATTTGCGTATCAAGCCGGTTAGGGGCGCATTGGTTTGTGGTCTGGTAGCCGGTGCCCAGTTTTTATTGACTCAATGGGTCTTTGTGAACCATGGATTTTGGATCACCGCGGTATTCCCGTTTCTTGAAAATATTCTTATTTTCGGATCGTTGACGATTCATTGGTATTTGACGGAGAAAAAACAAAAGCACTTCATTCACGATGTCTTTGGCAAGTACCTCTCTCCCAAAGTGGTCGACAGACTCATCGAAGACCCCGGTCAGTTGCAATTGGGCGGCGAGGAAAAAGAACTCACCGCGTTGTTCACCGATTTGGCGGAGTTCACGACCTTATCCGAAAAGCTGTCCGCGCAGGAACTGGTCAATCTTCTAAACGACTATTTCACGGAGATGACAGAAATTCTTTTGAAGCATGAAGGGACTTTGGATAAATACGATGGTGACGCAATCAAGGCGTTTTTTGGTGCGCCCTATTATTTTGAAGACCACGCGAAGCGGGCCTGTTGGGTGGCGATTGAAATGCAGGAACGGCTGAAGGCCCTGCGTGAGCAGTGGAAAAAGGAGGGAAGACCAGAACTGGAAATGCGCATTGGGTTGAACACCGGAATGATGGTGGTGGGAAATTTAGGGTCGAAAAATAGAATGAATTATGGCATGAACGGCGACTCCGTCAACCTTGCCGCCCGGCTGGAAGGCGCGAATAAGGAATATGGAACATTTACTTTGATCAGCGAATCAACTTATGAACAAGCAAAAGATTGCATCGAAGTTCGGGAGCTGGATTCTATCCGGGTGGTCGGGCGCACCACACCGGTCCGGATTTTTGAACTTCTGGGTAAAAAGGGTTCACTGGATGAAACCACCCGTGAAATATTGGGTTGGTATCAGAAGGGACTCGGGTTTTATAGAGAAGGGGACTGGGAGGAAGCAATAACCCAGTTTAAAAATGTTCTTGAAAAACGTCCCCAGGACGGTCCCTCTTTTACCCTGTTGAACCGGTGTCAATTATTAGGGAAAAGTTTCCCGCAGAAAAAATGGGACGGAATTTATTCCATGCCCGCCAAGTAAATGAGTGAGGAGAACAGGCGCTCCCTTAGCCGGATCAACCCTGGCTGAGATCTTTTTTGAAACTTCCCAAACGTCTTTGAAACTGTTTGGTCACGAAATCGGAATCTTCCGAATTGGAGATGATGTGAGGCGTTATAAACAACATCAATTCCGTTTTCTTGGTGGTGTCGATGTCCGTACTGAACAGCTTTCCCAGATAAGGGATTTTCCTAAGGATCGGAATTCCTTCATTCGAGTCGACGGTGTCCGTCCGCATTAATCCACCCATAATCAAGACTTGATTGTCTTTGAGGACGACCTCTGTGTTCAACAGCCGTGTGCTGAAAGAAGGTGAATTCCCGATCGTGGGCCCCAGACTGCTGATTTCCTGGCTCAGCTTCAGGTTCACGAAATTGTCGGAATTGATTTTAGGGATGATGTCCAGTTTGATGCCGACGCTTCGGTATTCAATGGTCGATTGGGTTACCGGGTTGGCCGCCCCCGCCGACGTGAGGGTCGTGCTTTGAATGGGAATTTCATCGGCGATGGAGATATTTGCGGTTTTATTGTCCGTCGTTACCAGTATCGGGTTGGCCAGGACATTGGCTTTGGAGTCGGACGCGAAGGCTTGCAACAATGTGATCAGTCGATTGGGATCGCTGACCAGAAAACTGCCTCCCGGCTGAAGAATCGACGAGGTGGCGCCTCCGATTTGCGCTCCCAGGGTGCCGCCTCCGGGTGCCGGCGTTTGATTCACTCCACCCACAAAGGTGGTGCTTCCCTTATTCCCTTGCAGGGCCCACTCAAGGCCGGCGCGGGTCTCCGCATCCAGCGTCACATCGATGATCAAAACTTCGATGAGCACCTGTTGCGGAAACAGGTCCAGTTTTTTGATCAGTGCCAGAAGAGCCGGATAATTTCTCGGACTGGTACGAATGACCAGGGAGTTGGTGTCCGGATCGGGAATGATTATTATTTCGCCTTGAAAACTGTCTTCAATGCCTCCTTGAGTTTCGATGGAAACATTCTTCTTGGCGCCTGGCGCACCTTTTTTGTCTTTTTGATATTCTTTGACCTTTTTGAGTTTGGTTTGATCGTCGGTTGAGGGTCTTTTGGCCTTTCGGTCTTTTTCCGGGTCGTCTCCCTGTCCCTGGAAAATATCGTTTAAAAGAGCCGATAACGGCAACGCATCACCGTTTTGAACGTAATAAACGAATGTGCTGGATTTTCCCTCGGAGATGGGTTGGTCCAGTTTATTAATCCAGAATTCGATGGAAGGAAGGGTTTTTTCAAATGCGTTGACCACCAGAATGGAATTCATCCGTTCCAATGAGAGAAAGTTCAATGAATTTCCCAGGGATTCGCTATAGCCCATGGATGAGAAGATTTCCACAAGTTCCGCGACGACGGTTTCGGAGTCGGCGTTATTGAGCTTAAAGAGTTGAATGTCTGAAGACGCCAGCTTGTCAATGTCCAACGCGGCCACTACGCTCAGGATGCGTTTGACGTTAACCGCCATTTCGACCAGCATCATATTGTTTGTTTCGGGCATTTCGATGAATGTCGCGTTTTCAGAAAGCAGCGGCGTGAGGATTTTTTTCATCGACGCCATCGAAATGTATTTTAGAGGAATGATCTGAATGATCATCCGCTCGTGAGGGGGGATCAAACGATCGTTTCCGTAATAGATGTTCAACGGTTTTTTTCCCGCTTCCTTAGTGGGAAGAAAGCGGTAAAAGTTTCCACTCTTCAATACGGAAATGTTGTGTAAAGCGAGAATTTGTTCCAGCACATGATACAAGTCCCGTACAGGAATCTCGTTGAAGGTTTGCAGGGTGACTTTGCCTTTTAAATTTCCCTCGATCAGGTAATCGATTTGCAGTAGTTCGCAAAAAGTGGTGATGACATCGTAAATTTCGGTGCCTTCAAAGTTCAGCGTGATGTGCTTGGCCTGGCGCAGACTTTTAGGAAGGCGGGGAGTTGGGTCAAAGGAGGTACGAAACCTTTCCTGGGATGTATTTTTTCTTGTCTGAATGACTTCCTTCGTAAAATCGGCAGGTATTGTATCCGTATGATCGGATGCTTTTTCTTCGATAATGGAAGAAAGCAGTGAGGACACGAAAAATTTTTCGTCCTGCTCATTTTGAATCAGGTACCAGGGTTCCTTTTTGCCTGGAGAGTTGTTGATCCTTAAAAGTCGGTAGGTTTGTCCCTTGGATGCGATCCCCACTTTTTTAAACTGCGGGCCGGGTCCCTGGCGCAGGGGAACATTATTGCCCGACACGCTGATCCATTTGGTGACGGGGTCTTTGGGAATTTTGCGGAGTTGATTTTTGTCAATGAGCTCGGGTTCGGATGTGCCAAAGGCCGGCGCATTTCTTTTGCGAATGTCCGACCCGGCCCTTATTTCAATGGAAGGGGTGTCCTTTTTGTTCCGCGGTCGAAAGTCCTTCGCTTTCTTTTCCGGCAAACGCATGGAATCGATGGGGTTTTCATTTCGATCCGCCTGGTTCAGGGCAGGTTTTCCCTGATGACTGCATGCAAAGACGAACCCTAGAAGAAAAATGAAAGATATTTTGAAAAGTCGGGTCATATCTTGGAGGCGCTCTCGGGTTTTAGTTCCTGAATGAATCCGTTGACCAGCAACCGGGTTTGCAATTCTTCAGGGTCTGATTTGTTCACTCTTCGGGTGACGATCTCCTCGATCACTAAAAACTTTGCGGAGTTTTCTATCCGGAAAATGAATTGGCTTAGATTCTTCAAATTGGAACGAAGCGTCATGCCGATGGGAACCGCTGAAATTTCTTCAATCATCTTGGGCTTTTCAACCCGGACCCGTTCAATTCTGACTCCCGATTGCGCGGCAAAGCCATTGATCATTTTTTGCAGGCCGGCGGCGGCCATGCTGGGCTGTTTTTCAGTTAAAAACTTTTGCTTCAGAGTGATGCGAGTGCGTTTGTTCGCCTGGTTTTTGGCCTGGTAATAAGAGTTTTGATTTAAAATTGAATAATACTTTTGAATGAATTGGATCTTGTTTTGAATTTGCTGATCGACACTTTTTTGTTTGTCGTAAATCGGTTGAAAGACTGCAACCGTCAACAGGTAAACTCCAACCGCGGCCCCGCCGACGATTAAAAAAATTCTATCCCTGGGAGTGATTTTCAGATTCATGGATTTGCCTGCACTTCCGTTTGTATGGTAAACCTCTCGCCTTCATTTTCATTGATGATGGTCCCTTTAAATTTCGTTCCCTTGAAGCGTGGAGAATTTTCAATGATCGGAACCAGTTTGGAGGCGGTTTTTGAAATGCCGCTGATTTCCATGGTATTTTTTGCAATTTTTATATGAGTCAGCCAGGTGTCCCTGGAAAGCGTTCTACTCAAGTCCGCCAGAGCCGGTAGCCTCGAAGGATAAGTCCGTTCAATGGAGTTGAATGTATCCACGAATCCGGCAAGGTAATCGTGCTCCTGGTCTATTTCCTGTAGCGATGTGACCTGTTGTTTTACCTCCAGCAATTGCTGATCCAGATTAGCAAGAGTAACATTTTGATAGATGATTTTGTTGACGAATAAACCGATCAAAAGAATAATGGCGGCGGCGGAGAGGCCAATCGTGAGTTTGATATTGGCTTTGCGTTTTTTAGGTTTCAGTTCGACGGGTAATAGATTGACCTCAATTTCGTTTCGTTTTAATTCCCTCAGCCCCAGGCTCAGTGAAGTGGTTGTGTAGGCGCTCGATAAAATCTGGTTGGAATTGGTCTCTACGGCAGAAGGGATTGCGACACGGGTGGTGAAGACCTCCGTCTCTCGTTGCAATTGTTCGGCAAGGAACGGATTGTAAGGACCGCCCCCAAGCAGAAAAAGAGTTTCCACCGACTGGGCATCGTCGATATGGCGGCACGATTCCAGGGCATTTTGCAGTTCCTCGACGATAACTTTTGCCAGACCCTTCGAAATGGATTCGTAATAGGAGCCGTCGAGATTGTTTTCAAAAAACCCATGCATGAAGTCTGGGTCGTTGAGGGGCACATTTTTGGAAAAATCAATGTGACGGTTTGTCAAAAGGGACATTTCAATGCCTTGCGGCCCGACGTCAATCACTGCGGAAAGGGGCGGCATCTCGGTGGACTGCGAAAATACCAGATTGGCATTGGCAAATGTGGGCACGTCGACAATGGTGGGTTTCAGATTCAGGCGGCCCAGCATTTCCAGATAATAATCGACATGGTCCTTCTTCACCGCCGCGGATATGACATGATATAAATTGTCCCTTTTCCGGGTAAAGCAGGGTGCGAAATAAAAATTATCTATATTGGAAGAAAAATGCCGTTCCAGTTCGAATTCGATCATGGAATGCGCGGTTTTTAAGTCAGGGGCCGGGAGTTCAAAGGACTCAAAACTGTAATGCGCTCTTGGCAGACTGACCACCAGGTTTTGCGGCCAGATATCATTTTGAATCAGGAACTGGTTGATCGTATCAAGGAAACCTCTTTCCGCTTTTTCGTCCCCTGGGGACAGTAATGGGGTTTGAAAAAATTCGCAATCGATGACCTGAAAGGTTCGCAGCGTTTTCCCCAGAAGGGTGATCGCAACCGATTCTTCCCGGATGTCGAGGCCCAGTGATTTTTCCAGATAGACAGTTTTCATGGGTCGATGAGATTATCGTTCCAGTAATGCGTCAGTAAGCCTGTGTTCGCAGCTCCCTGTGGTTTTTCCATGACGGCAGAAATCGTGTGCCGGGTCTTGTTTTCACCAAAACTTCCTGTCGACTTAACGCGAAAATGAGTGGACGTGGTTTCGTTGTAATATCCTTTTTCACCTTTCAGCCGTAAAATTTCTGCGATTTCGTTTTCTCCAAACAGGATGGACAGCACCTCGGGACTGGCGGTGTTGGGGTTGACAGGGGTTGCGTTATATACAGTAAAGATTTGGTCCAGACCGACACGAATTTTTGTTTCTTCATCTCCTTCGGAAGATCCAAAAAAGATTTCCTTTGTCATTCCGCGAACTTTGAGCAACTCCTCCAGTGCTTCAACCTTTCCGTTTTTCGCATGATAGGGTGGGTTCTGTTGCTGGTAGTATTCGTTTTCCGCTCCATTGATGCGGTGATTGGAGTCTTCGTCAATCCAGTCAAGGATTGAGTCTGCAATTATATCCCTTTCTTCTCCCACTTCAATGCCTGAAAACTCCAAGGCCTTGATTAATATTCCACGGCTCGCGGTATTGATAGAAATTTTGCTGTTTTCGTCGGTGATGGAGTAGGAGATGGTTCCATTTCCAAGCGGAATGTCCTTGCGTTCGACGATTTCATATTCCTTTTGATCTTGTTCTTCCGTGCCGGTCGTTTGTTTTTGAGCGTCGGGGTCATTGATTTCAAATTTTTTTATCTCGAACTTTTGAATTTCAAGTTCTTTTATTTTAGCGCCTTTGGTTTTAGAATCTTTTTGTTCCGAATCTGTTTTCGAGACCAGGGGGGGTCCGGAAATCCAGCCATGATCGGGATGAATCGAATGAAAGCGGGCAGGCTTTAAAAACTCGGTCATTGCCAACGCTATCCCGGCTTTCGCCAGGTAATAGCTTTCAATGTCTTCCTTGAGATTGCGCGTGGTGTTCACTTCCATTTTCATGGAAAACGCGAACTCCGTAGCCAGAGCCATTAAAAGCACCAACACCCACAGGACCACCATCATCGCGATTCCATTTTGATTCTTATCAGGTCTTTTCATTTCCGACCTCCTTTTCCTTCCCCTCAGGCAGTTTGAATTCCATCCCCGAATGCAGAAGCAAATGCAGGGGCGGCGAAGAAATCAGTTTGGGTTCCTCTTTTTTCCCTGATTCCGCCGGCTCAAGAAGTCCAAGGGAGATTTCCACTCCTTTCGGCAGAGTCGGGGAGGAATCTTTTTCCAGAGGGTTCCCTTTGTCGTAGAAATCTGGGTTGCCGGAGTTTAACGTCCGGTTAAAATTGATTTCGTCGACCCACTCCCCGGTGTAGCTTAGAGCGTCTTTTGTGGAACCCGGAACTTTTTGCGGTTCTTTTTCCATTTGGTAATAGCGGAATTTTAAATACGAAACATTTTTAGCGAGCAGGAAGTACTGACCTTCATCCTCTTTTGCGCTGGAATCCGAGAAAATGTCCCCGTCGGAGATATCCCTTTCCATCAGGATGATTCCTGTTTCGTTCGTTTCAGGGTGTCTGCCCAGATAAAATTTCACTTCATGGGCCCAAACAAATTCATCCGGGGATGAAATGGGAGTGGCGAATGTCACAAAACGAATGGAATCCTTTTTTCCTTCGAAAGCCAGAATGCGCTTTGTTTGGGCGGCTGTTTTCAGGGTCAACCTTTCTTCTGCAGGGGGCACAAAAACCGGATAGCTGGACTTAATCTTCTCCGAGAGATGTTCGCCGATGATTCTGAGCCGCTGAAAGGTTTCCGCCCTTTTGGTTCCCGTTTCCTGGGTTGCGATGCCCAGGCGAATGGCGCCGAGCGAGATCCCGACGATGAACCCGACGATGACCAGTGACAGGATCAACTCCAGAAGGGTGAATCCATGCGCGTTGTTGACAGGTCGTATCATGAGATCAGAATCCGGAAATGTTGTTCGAAGAACCCGATCCGCTGATCCTGCTGGTTCCCGATCCACTTATCTGGTTTCCCGGAGAACTGGGTGAAGACCCTGGGTCAGAAGTTTGCGGGGAATCCTGTGCCGGAGATTCCGTCGGACTTTGCTGTGCCTGGGCATTGATTCCACCGCTGAAAATCTTTGCCAGCAGGGAGTCCGATGCCGGGGAGGTCGAGCCGTCGAGTTTCAAGGTGACAAGTTCTACATTTCGCTGTTTTTCATTTTCTCCCCAGAAGACTTTTAAAATAACCTTGGACAGGTTGATGTTTTCGTCCTCATCGTTCAACGGCGACTCAAAAGGTTCGATATTCATCGACCACTGAAAATTATCTTCGTCTTTAAAAGTCCCCGAGAGGGTTTCCGTCTCATAGTTCATCATTTCCATTTCGCTGAGTTTTGAGTTGGCCAGCCGCACCGCCCGCATGTACTCGTCGGACATCCCAACCGACCGGATGCTGGTCGAGAACAGATTGAGTACGGTGATGTAGCCCATCGCCATGATGGCAAGGGCGACGATCACTTCAAGAAGGGAAAACCCGTGGTCATTGAGTTTCCTGCTCGATGCGGGAACTTCCTGTAATGGGGTCGATGGTGATTTCATAAGCTGAGTCGGATTTTCCCGGAGACACCTTTTCTATTCGGATGGCGCCTCCGCTGGAATTTCCTCTAGGGTAAAAATGGATCGTGAATGTTCCCTTATCAACCGTTTTTTCCTTATTCGTCATGTGGGACATGGAGAATCCGGGGTCAAGCGTTTTACGGATTGGAGATGTATTGGTCTTCTTATTGCTTATCCAGTATTTTTTGCTTGCGATGTCTGCATTAAAGGTCGTTACGGTTTTGCGCGTGATGGCCTCGCTCCTGGCATATCGCAAAGCAGATTGAACTTCGCGGGTTTCGGACTGATGCTTGACACGGTCCAGAGTGGACATCACGAACGGCGTGGTCAAGCCCGCGATCAGGCCGATGAAAACAAGAACCAGTATTATTTCCAGCAGGGTGAAACCGCGAGTGTTTTGCAACACCCCCGGTTTTTTATTCAAAGTTTTCCCAACTGACGATGTCCTTGTTATTTTTTTCTCCGCCTTCGGCTTTGTCGGCGCCATAGGAAACCAGATCGTATTCGCCATGCTGTCCCGGTGAAGTGTAGACGTATTCATTGCCCCAGGGATCTTTTGGCACCTTCTTTTTGAGATAGGTTTTTATAGCCGCCAACCCCTCATCCGTGGTCGGGTACTTATGATTTTCCAGCCGGTATAAATCGAGAGCCTGACCCAGCAGTTCGATTTGCGCCTGGGCATCCTGTTGCCGGGCTTTATCGGCCTGGCCAAAAAACTTGGGCGCAACTAAAGCCGCTAAAAGGGCTATGATCACCATGACCACCATGAGTTCGATCAGAGTAAAACCTTTCGCGTTACGAAAAACATTTGGGTTGAATGAGGGTTTTTTATTCATCTATATCCCTTAAAGCTTAGGGTTTAACAGTTTGGTTAGAATGCAATTTCATTGACGCTGAAAATTGCCATCAACATGGATATGACAATGAAACCGATGATCACTGCCATCAGCAAGATCATCATGGGTTCGATCAAAGAGATGATTTGCTTGAGAGCCGTTTCCACTTCCCGATCGTAGGTCTCGGAAACTTTAGCCAGCATTTCGTCTAAATTTCCCGATGTTTCGCCCACCGTGATCATATGCACGGCCATGGCTGGAAAGACCCCGGACTGCTCAAGCGAACCGGACAACCCTTTCCCATTCTTTAAGCTGGTCAAGAGAGGGTTCATGGCCGCTACGATGACGCTGTTACTCAGTATGGATTTTACGATTCCCAAAGCATGCAGGACGGGAACTCCGCTTCTCAGTAATGTGGACAGGGTCAGGCTGAATCGTGAGACTTCAATTTTTCGGACCAGAGCCCCGAACAGCGGCAGCCTGAGTATCAAGGAGTCCCACTGGAATTTACCGCCTTCTGTTTTTACATAATAAAAGAAACCTGCCGCGGCCATTATAGAAAGGATCGTTATCAGCCACCAGTAACTCTGCACTCCAGAGCTTAAGCCCAGCATGATTTTAGTGGGTAAAGGCAGAGCGGTTCCCATGTCGTCAAAAATTTTCGAGAATCTGGGAATGACCACGGTGATCAAAAGGACCACCGCCGACCCACCAACAATCGTTAAAACCGCCGGGTAAACCATGGCCGAACGGATGTTATTTTTCAGATTTTCCGATTTTTCCATGTATTGCGCTAAGCGATCCAGGCAGGATGTCAGGACGCCGCCTTCTTCTCCGGCGCGGACCATATTCACATACAATTTTGAAAACGCCTGCGGATGTTCCGACAAAGCTTCGGCGAAAGACCCTCCGCTATGCACCCGTTTTTGAACCGCGGACAATATCAGCCGGACCTTGGGGTTTTCCGTCAATTTGGCAAGGCTCGACAAACTGCTGTCCAGAGTGATTCCGGAGCCCACCAGTGTGGACAACTGCTGGGTCAGGGCGAGAACCTCTTTTTGCGAAATTTTGTTAAAAAAGTCGGCGCCGGGAAGGCTGATTTCCCTGGAACCGAATTTTCTGGTTTTGGCTTCTGAAACCTGAACCGGGAAATAGTTTAGTTTCTGGATCAGTTTGACCGCGACCTGATAATCGGGGGCGTCGATGTTTCCTTCAACGAATTTCCCTTTTTGATCAGTTGCTTTGTAAGAATAGACAGCCATAACTACTTTTAATCCCTCAAGTATGTTCGCCGATGGTCACTCTCAGGATTTCTTCAACCGTGGTGATTCCCTGCAGAACTTTTCTCCAGCCGTCTTCCCGGAGCGTGCGCATTCCGGCTTTTCTGGCCATGGCGCGAATCGTTTGCCCGTTGGCTTTGGCGAGAATGAGTCCACGGATGGCTTCGTCGATAATGAGAAGTTCATAAATTCCGGCTCTTCCGCGAAACCCGGTATGACTGCAATGCTTGCACCCCGTGCCATGATAAATCGTCAGACCCGGTTTTACCCAGGGACCCATTTCCCGGAGCAGGGCGGGGTTGAGCGTCGCCGGTTCCTTGCAATCCGTGCAGATCACCCGCACCAGCCGCTGAGCGAGCACCCCCAAAAGCGCTGTGGAAATCAGAAAGTTTTCGATGCCCATATCCAGAAGGCGGGTGATGGCGCCGGCGGCGTCGTTGGTATGAACCGTGCTGAACACCAGATGTCCGGTCAAGGCCGCTTGGATGGCGATCTCCGCTGTTTCCGGATCGCGAATTTCCCCCACCATGATGACGTCGGGGTCCTGGCGCACGATCGACCGCAGGCCGCTGGCAAAGGTCAGACCGATCTGCGGCTTTACGTGGATCTGGTTGATTCCCCGCATCTGGTACTCTACGGGATCTTCGATGGTGATGATTTTTCTTTCCGGAGTGTTGATCTTGTCTAAAGCCGCGTACAGGGTGGTGGTTTTTCCGCTACCCGTGGGTCCGGTCACCAGCAGTTTTCCATAGGGTTTCAGGATCAAGGCTTCCAGCTGTTCGAGTTGCCTTTTAGGAAATCCCAGATGCTGCAGGTCCACCTGCAAATTGCCGCGGTCGAGGATTCTCATGACCACGCTTTCTCCGTACAGCGTGGGCAGAGTGGACACGCGCATGTCGATGTCTTTTCCCTGAATTTTCAGCTTGATCCTGCCATCCTGCGGCAGGCGGCGCTCCGAGATGTCCAGCTTGGCCATGATCTTGATGCGCGTGGCGATGGCGGAGTTTAATTTTTTGGGCGGCGCTTCGAATTCGTGGAGCATTCCGTCGATCCGGTATCTCAGGATGAGATCCTCGGCGAAAGGTTCCAGGTGGATGTCGCTGGCGCGCATTTCAATGGCCTGGCAGATGATATGGTTGACCAGCTTGATGACCGGGGCTTCCGAAGCCATGTCGCGGATATGCTCGGTGCTCTCCTCGTCGCTGTCCAGGTTGTGAATGTCGTCATCCTTGACTTTGTCCACCATCCGGTCCATGGCGGAACCGCCGCCGCCATAAAACGTTTCAATGGCTTCGAGGATCTCCTGCTCGGAAGCCAGCGTGATTTTAATCTCCTTGTTCACGGAAATTTTCAGATTTTCAAGAGTGTAGTAATCGAAGGGATCGAAAATAACGATGGTCAGGGAGTCGCCGCTCATTTCAAGGGGGAAGATCACTTTTTCCTTGAGGAAAGCTTCGGAAATCACCAGATCCGGAACCGGGAATTGTTCCTTTGGGAAATCTTCAATTTTTACGATCGGTATATTTAGCTCCTCGCTCAGGGTGGTCAACAGAGCCTGAGTGTGGATATAGCCATGATCGACAAGCGTCTTACCCAGATACTTTCCGCTATGAAGATTATTGGCTTTTATTTCCTGGAACGCCTTTTCCGTGATCTTGTTGTGCCGTAAAAGAATTCTCTCGACCGGGTCTGTTTTTTTTAATTTTGACATTGGAGCTTATCGACCTGAAATATGGGGTCTGGATTTCCCTTCCGATGGCGCGGTGGGCGCTCCCGAGACTCTGAAAGAGCGCGGGGCCGGTACGGGTTTTGGCCGGTTGATCTGGCGCTTTGCCCTCACATTAGTAGAAGCTTTGCGGGGCGGGGGAGGCCTTTTGATTTTCTTGGGATCGAAATTCTTGTTTTTTTGTATCAGGGTGTTTCCCACTTTGCGAATGACTTTATCATCCGGTCTGTCAGACAGATTGAGATTCAAAACCACGCCTCTTTTATTATCCAGAGTGACCCGGTTTTTTTCAATCTCCGTCAGCTCAAAGTTGCCGATTTGTGAGCCCAGCGGATATCCTTTTCTTTTTAACGGTTTTTGCTTGATCGCGTTATTGGCTTCCTGAACCGGATAGTTGCCTTCCATGATCGCGATTTTACTGTTGCCCAAAAACACCACGCCCTTTAATTTCAGATTGGGCGGAGGAAGATTGCTGGCGCGGGCCACTTGAGCGACCGGAACCGGTGGGGGTGGCGGCGGCATGAATTCTTTCCGGTCTTTGCGAAACAGATTTCCCTGGACCGTGGCGTTGATGAGTCCCGAATGGTTGACCCGTCTATTGAGAACGAGAGGTTTATGCGCTTTGGCGGCCGGAGTGATGGAAGCGGGGTCTATCCTTTCAGGATATTTGGGATTTGCCCAGGTTCTGATGGAAAGGGTCACCAGAGCGATGACAATCAGGACGAGGGCCAAATTTATCGCCGAAAAAATATTTTTCACAGGGCTGCTTAACCATTGCAAAAATGTTACCCAATATCTCTTAAAGTTAGTAAAAATATGGGGTTTTGTCAAGTTGGACGGCTCCGTATTAAGGCCCTGAAACGCAGGTTGTGGACGGATTTTGCCGCCCGTGATTGAGAAATTGAATATTCAGCTACCTCTAGCTTTTCGGACATTCTGCAAAATTTCTTTAAAGATATTAAAAAACCGGAAGATACGCCTGTTTCCTGGGTTCGGGAAAATTCAGGAGATTTTGTTAAAATTCTTTCCTATTTTTGGTAAATGGATACTGCGGTTTTTTACAAATTATGGATTTTAATTCGTGGCGGTACGAGGATCTGTTTTTACTCCGATGGAATCCAGGTAATATTTCAGTTTTGGATTGTTAAGAATATGAGAAGGAATTGCCATTTTCAGTGAAGTGTCGTTCAAGTTGGCGCCGAAGAGTTCCCGTGCTTCATCCGGTAAGGGAATCCCCAGGGATTGCAAATACACCCACAACGCAGGTTCCGAAAGGAGTTCCTGCGGAAGACTATCCAGAATAGACTCCGGTTCGCTTTGCTTTTTTGCATTTTCCAAATGAAATTCCGGCTCGATTTTATTTTCTACGACTTCCGAGGGAAACGCATCGGTCGGATCGAAGAGTGAGTACATCGGATTCCTGTCCAGTATCCAGACTTTGCTGTTTTGTGGATCATTCGACCAGATTTCAATGCGGCTGTATTCGCGGGTCACCTGCAGGGTGGCGGAAGTCCAGTCCGAAGCCTGAATATCGACTGGCACCGGATCGTCTCGAAGGGCTTCGGGAAGATGAAACTCGATGCCGGATCGTTCATGGACCTCTTGCAGAACATCTTCCAGAGTCCTTCCCTGGGACCAGAGTTTAACCCGGTGGTTGCCTGCCTGAGTGTTTTCAACGCGCAGGCGCGGACCATCGTCCTTGAGGGTCGACAGCGACCCGGCGTGAGATTCGATGTGGCTGAATGCCAGCCCAACGATGAGAACGATCCATTGCACAGAAGGAAGTTTCATTTTATATCGACAGTCACAGCCGCCTGCAGTGTTATTCGGGTGAAACGAGCCAGGGTCAATGGGAAAGTAAATTCCCATTGACCCAGCCCTGATTCAGCCAATACTTCACCTTAGATTGCGTTCAATGAGTAAGAGCATTATCGCATAATTTTACTCATAGTCCTCATTCAAAGCCTTTAGGAACTTAACCAGCGGAGTGACGGCGGAATCCGACAATCGGATACCTTTCAGTTGCGAAGCCCCGTTTCTGAGTTTTCCGGCTCTCGCTAAGATCGAAGATTTTCGGTAAAATTCGATCGTCGAATCCAACGTGTCGAATTGGCCGGTGTGCATGAAAGGCGCTGAATGCCCTAAATCCCGAAGGCCGGGAGTTTTGAACAGAGCAATGCTGGTAGGAAGCAGTTGGCGGAGCCGGCACCTTTCAAAAACCTTTTCAGCCAGTTGCGGGTCCTGAATGAGATCGAAAGCGGTGAATCTTTCCCCAACTCTTTTTTCGCAAAGCGTTTCCCAGATTTCGGCTTGCGGCTTGGGGAAATCGGGGTTGGCAAAAATGTTCCACAACCCCAGGTCGGTGAGGCGGCGGTCGGAGTCTGACGGCACGCTTCTGAATCTCCCGGATGCAGTGGGATGTTGGGAGGTGGCGGGTAAATAGCGGTTGTGCCGGACCAGACGCTTGAACAGAGAAGGAATCTTAAGTTTTCTGAATTTTCCCTTTCCGTGGATGGCGTCATACTCATCCTGCGCGGCCCCGGTGTTATGAAAGTTGAGGTCCGTAAAGTTTGGCGCTCGATGGCAGACAACGCAATTCCCGGTTTCCATGCCTTTTACAGACTTTCGGTCGTCTGAGTCTTCATCCTCTTCTTCGCCCTCATCGTAGTCCTCATCCGGGTCATCGTCGTTAACGTCATCGTCGTCTCCATCAGAACTCCTTCTTGCAGGTTCCGCAAAAAAGATTTTGAGACCTGCCAATTCTTCCGGGCCAAAACTAAAACTTTGATCGTGAAATTTGAAAGGACCCGGTTCGCCGCCCGCGACAAATAACGGAGTTCCAAGGGCGTAGATTTCCTTTAACAATCGGCGGCTGTATTCCAGAAAAGACTCACCGGGGGCCGGTTGACGGTCGAGACCGTTTTTAGCCAGAAACGCATCGTAAGGTGAAAGGTTGAAGTTTCCATCGTCGTCCTGACTGAAACCCAGGTCATCCACGTACGCGGCAATCAGGTTGGCCACGGCGTCAAAAATCTCTTCATCCGTAGCGGTGGTCACATCAAGGCCCAGAGCGCCCAGGGCAGGGTTGCCGAGAGCCGTGGTGTAGGGTTCTCCAACAAAGTCACCGCCTGCGAACGGGTTGCTTCCATCGTCCGCGCGAATGATAGAAGCGACATGCGCGATGGCAGGGGCCGCTTCAGTGGGAAGCCAGCCATAGTTTCTTCCTGTCAACGTGGCTTTGACGAGATCGGCCATGGTGGCAAATTCAGCATCGAAGTGGTTCAGGCTGAATAATGAAGATCCGACCAGGGGAGGGGAGTTTCTCGGTGCCGTCAACAGACCGTCTTCGCGGGCGGGGACGCGGCTGCGGCGGGAAAAATCCGTATAGGTTCGCATGCCGCTGGCGGGAAAGGGACCCGCTTCAACGTCCCCATCCAGCAAGCCATCGACAAAATGGCACGCCCGGCAGTTCATGGAAAAGCCGGCAAACGGCCCCGGTGAGTTGGGAGGCAGGATTCCCAGGGGATCATCGGCTTCATCGAGGATCGGGTCACCACTGATGAGAAGTGTGTTGGGCCCGGTTGAATTGGCGAAGAAAAACTGGGCAAACCGGGTTTCCAGAAAAAGCCTTTCGCCTAAGACGATTTCAGGAGGGTCTTCATCTGCGAAGGCGGGCAAACCAACCACGGAAAAAATAAACATTAAAAACAGGACTTGAGCGACCTTGCGTTTAACTGAACTTGTTTTCATAATCCTTCCTTCCTGTAACAAATAACTTTCTTAAACATGGTTTGTTTAGCCTCCTTACCCCCGGTTTATAAAAAAATATCTATTTCTGGACACTTTGAGATCCAGGAAAAAATCATTCAAAAATCAAGCAGGTCGATCGTTCTTCACAATCAAGGAAAGAGGTTTTCGTTTCGTGACTGTTTTGTCCTCTGTCCACTTTTTAAACCTTTGCAGGAGCCCGCACTTGGGGCATTTGATTTCGATGGCTTTGACCTCACCTTTCAGAAGAAGGCGGGAGCACTTCCGGCAACGCAATTCGTTTGTTGGTCGTCGATCCGTCATAATTGAAAAAAGCCCAGGTGGAAGGGAATCGCGCCACCGGGGCTTCTGGAGCCTCTCTAAGATCAGTTGTCGAAAGACACTTGAACTATAATTATGAAAATGATTTTCATAATTATAGTTGGGGAAGTTAATCTGTCAAATTTTTTTAAACTAAGCAATACTTCTACAAAGGGTGCGAATTATTATTGATATTAATATCAATATGTTAAAGCAGGATCATTGGGAAATAATCCTTTTGCCGCGCACAAAATTTTTCGCTGATTTTTGGTTCTCAAACAAAAAAAGTGGTTTTTTCTCATTTTCACCGCGAGGGTACGTTGTCTTGGCAGTGATTTTGTGGGAGATTGGAATATATTTTCTGGATACCTTTAAAATTTCTGGAGGTGACTTTGAGTGCCCAGGGTTTGTTGGTGGAGGTAAAAAAACATATTCCTTTCCGAGCCTATGGGAAGGGGCCGGTGATTGAGCTTTTTCGGGAGTTGGGGGTTTTTGTCGATAAAAAGACAGCCCTCGAGGTAACAGACGCCTTTCGATCCGATGAGTCCGGCGAGATCGTCTGTGAAGTGGCGGTGGACGGCAAAGGCAAGATTTCGGCGGCATTGACCAATTTGAAGCTCGACATCACCCATCCCCTGTATCGCAGGGTAAAAAATTACCGCGATGAGGTTGTCGATGATTTAACCAAGCAGGAACTCGATGTCAACCGGACATCGTTCTCGGTGGGGGATTTGTACCGTCAGAAAAAGTAAGGCGTTTTTGCTTTCTAGGCCCGATGACCGCAGCTGGGTTCTGGTATTGCGCTGAAGGGAAAGGGGAAAACCTCTTTCCCCTTTCCCTTTGCGTTAATGAGTCAATCGATAAAACTCGACGGTTAATGATCAATCATCGTCTTCGTCGTCATCATCGTCGTCATCCTCATTGGCCTCCAAGACTTCGATTTGCGAGGAAGGAACGCACAGCAACCGCGATTCTTTCAGTTTAAACGTCTGCGTGCCAAACTGATTTTCGACCTTAACTTTCAGTTTTGGCTTATATTTATCGATCCGGTAACAGGTCAGGTTGTTGTCCGGATTGGATATTCCCTCACCGTTTTTGTCAACCGGCGTGCAGTACTTTTTGGCCTTGCGGCTCACCTTGACGTTTTCCCTGTCAACGAACTGATCTTCCAGGTCCACACGTCTGCGGTCAAGCTTCGTCGACCAGTCAATGTTATAGCACTGAAAATGATCGAAGCCTCCGGGCTCAATCGGATCTGCGCCGCCTGTGAGGATCTGGATGTCAGACCTCGCCACAACCTCTCCACTGGAGTTTCTCGCCAGAAGGTAAATGACGTAGTTCCCAGGAACCGTAGGGTCAAAACCTGCCAGTGGACCTGCAAGAAAAAAGTCATACCTCCAGGAGTTCTGGGCGACGTTGTTGTTGGCAATGCGGTCGGCATACAAAGCAACGGCAGCGGCTTGGGTTCCCGGGACAACACTTCGACAGTCGGCGATAGGGACGCTGGCCCCTCCACCGTTCCCTGTGCTGTTATCCCCGATGGCGTGATCGGCGCAAACAACGCCGCCAACGGGGTCAAGTCCGTTTATGGGGTCGAAGGTCAGAAAATCGGTTCCCGGTCCCGGATCGCCATCCAAACCAATTTCATAAGTGAATTCATTGAGTTTGGAGCCTGAGGAGGTGGGGTCTTCGAAATCCGTGTTGATGGACCACTCAAAGCTCCACTCAGGGGTCGGAGATGTTCTTGTCGGACCCACAATGGCTTGAAAGTTGTAGGTTCCGTTGCTGTTGCTGTTGAAGGTGTTTTCAGGCAGGCCAGCCCCATTGAACCGGAGCTTGCCACGAAGCCCGATCTCTAAGCCGTTTCGGCGGTCGGTCGTGAAACTGCCGTTACTGTTTCCGGACCCAAAGATGACTTCCGGTGTGACGTTCTGCTCAAACTGAACAACGGCTAACGCGCTATTCGTTCCACAGAGGGAAAAAGCAACCGCTGAGGCTACCGTTAGTATGGCAATCTTCAGATTTGCGAACACTCTCATATTATGATTTCTCCTGGCGGGTTAGGGTTACCGAGCTTGACACTTTTACTTGCGGACAAACTTGATCTTAAAAGTAAGGCGATCCGTATTTTCGCATAAGGGATAATTGAACAAGGAAATTAAACTTATATTAACTTTCAATTATAATGATAAACATTTAATAAATAAAGAGTTTAATGGGTTTATATATCGGAATACTGATAATAAATGAAAAAATAATGGTTTTCCAAATTAGATAGTTATTAGATGAAAACCTAATTTCAAATTTAGTTAATAGAGTTATATTTAGTGAAAATCTAATTAGAAGATTTACTCGACAATGCGGCTTTCCAGAGAGAAACGTTCAAGCTTAAGAAAGTGGGTTCAGATTAGGATGATTGGAAATTTATAGGGTTCGGAAGAGGGGAAAGTTAATGGAAGGTTCAGGGGAAAAAGGAAATAGTTTTTCCTCTTTCCCCAAGCGGTAATGAGTCATCCATTTTGACCCGATGAATCTTCAATAATGATCATCGCCATCATCGCCGCCCTCCAGATTTATTGATCGCGATTGCATGGACGGAATGCAGAGCAATTCGGGTTTCGTGAGGAGGATGGTGTGTTCACCAAACTGGTTATTTACCGTGACTTCCTGCCTCAATCGGGTTTCTTTAACGCTGTAACAACTCAGGGTGTTGTCCGGATTAATGACTCCGCCTCCATCCTTGTCGGTCGGCGTGCAATAAGATTCAATCTTATTGCCTAAATGGACCTTTTCCCGCAAGCCGAATTGATCGCTGAGGCCGGCCTCTGGATAGGAATCGAGGTTCGATGATACTGTCACGTCATAGCACTGGAAAGAATCCGCCGGGACAACCGGTTCGGCGTCACCCACGAGAACTTGAATGTCGGCTCTGGCGACCACCTGTTCTTCTGCATTCCTTGCCAGGAAATAGATGGAATAGTTACCATTGACCGCAGGATCAAAGCCATCAAACGGTGGGCCGTCGAAAAACTCGTAATTCCAGGAATTCTGGGCGACGTTTTTACTCGTGAGCAAATTTGTGTAGGCCGGATTGTCTTCGGCTCTGGCGGCTTCACCGTTAGGTGTGTAATTGTCGCCAAAAGCATGATCGGGAGGCGTGAGGGGCGGATGCAGATCGAGTGTGATCGGGTCGAAAACCAGGAATTTCGTCCTCGGACCGGGATCAAAGTCCAGGCCCATTTCGTAAGTGAGGTCATTGAGGGACAGCCCGGAGCTTTCGTCATAATTTGTGTTGATGGACCATTCGAAGTTCCACACAGGCGTGTTGTTGGGAGCCGGGTCGAAGGGGAACCCTGACGGAGCCCTTCCGGTGGTGAAGTTATAGGTTCCGTTGCTGTTACTGTTAAAGGTATTTTCAGCCAGATTGTCGCTGTTGAAACGGAGCTTGGTGCGAAGGCCGATCTCGACACCGTTTCGGCGGTCCGTGGTGAAACCGCCGTTGGTACTGTCTAGTCCAAGAATGACACCCGGCGTAATGTACTGCTCATACTGAACGACGGCCAAGGCTTGACCTGTTTCAAATAGAGAAAAAGTGAACATTGAAGCTACAGTGAACACGGCAAATTTCAGATTCGCCAACATTTTCATAACTTAATGTCTCCCGATCTTTTACTTAAACGCCAATGAGAGCGACCCGTAATAAACCCCAAAACTATTTTTCGCTCTTCCAAGCCAGAAAAAACATCAATAGCGGTCCCTTGTTTCCACTGGAGGAAAAGCTCCCCAGGGGAAGGATCATTTAAGTTTGGTAGAGCGATATTTTTGGGAAATTTGGTTTAGATTTACTTTTAATTACAATAATAAGTAATTGAAAGTAAATGACTAATTGAAATTATAACTTTTGGAAGGCCAATATTCAATTAAAAATTACTATTAATTTAAACAAATTTACACATAGTATGAATCTATTCGAATAGATTCTTTTTGATTTTTATAGATAGAAAATTCAATTGGATAGGTTGAGAGCCGTGCAAAAGAGGCCGGGGAAGAGTTTCGTGAAGTCTGCACCTCTGCAGGTATAGCTGAATTTAAAAAGTAAGAAGAACAGTACTTAAGAAGTGAAAGATTTCTAAGATTTAAAACGGACGGTAAGTTCCAGCGGAAGACAGGGGGGTATCGTTGGAAAGCGTGCGATCAAATCTTCAACTATCGAACATGAAAGTTGAGTCCAGGCTCAACTTTGTTCCGTGTTGATGAACTTGTTCAGGAAGGGAAAAATTGTTGGACCTTTGCCGGGAAAAGGGAAGCGGAACTTCCCCTTTCCCAAAAGCCTATAGATGCAATTTAATCATCATCGTCATCGTCGTCATGACCGCCTTTTTTCGTATCCTGAACGTCTGTTTGCAGGGAAGGCACGCAAAGTAATTCGGAATCCTTGAGTTCAAAGGATTGTTGGCCGAACTGGTTTTCAATCGTTATTTTCCGATTCGGCTTGTACCCTTCGACCTTGTAGCAAGTCAAGTGGTTGTCTGGATTACCGATTCCCTCACCGTTTTTGTCAACCGGCGTGCAGTACAATTCCGCCTTTTCCTTTACTTGTACGTTTTCCCGGACAGCAAACTGATCATCGAGATTCACAATGGGTTTGGGATCAAGCTTCGTTGATTTCTTAACGTCGTAGCACTGCAGATGATCGGCTGAAGCCGCGACCGACGGTACGAGTAAAACACTGTTGTCGATTGCAAGCAGGCCGGCAAATCTTTGTGGAACGGATCCGCCGGCATTCAGCCATGCGTAACGGTTGCCGCCGGCATTTTTAAGAAGGTGCTGTTTCGGATTTAAATTTTCATAGATTTGAACCCCGTTGCTGTCAAAAATGAAGGTGTTCCGGTCGATGGTGTCGGTGTCCGGGTTTCCCGTATTGGAACTGCTTTCCACCCAGGAACTGAGGATCGTGTACCAACCGGGAGCAGTGATACAAACCCCGCCGCCGCTGGGGTTTCCTGCGCCATCTGCATCCGCCGCGATGGCCCAGCCTTCGGTGGTTCCGCCGCAAAGGATTTTTTTGGCGCCAACCCCTCCGGCTTCGAGCCAGCCAAGCGGTCCACTGCCACCCGCAGGATCACAATTGGGGAGAGCGAGAAGGGTGGCTGGATCAGTGCGGGCAAATTCAGAGCAGGTGAGTGCATTGTCGAGCCACCATCCATCGTCCAGATTGCCTTTCGCAGGGTCGATGTAGACATCCAGAAATTGTTTGACAAACCCCGGCCAGGTGCCTCTATATTCGCCAAAGCGCGTAAAGATTCCCGATCCGCTCACACCCGCCTCGGCGTGAAAACCGCCTTTCGATGAGGGGATGCCACTGGTTCCTGAGGGAACCCGGGTGATCGTTCCTCCAAAATCGATCCAGCCAGACGTGTCGGTTTCAAAGCCTTGGGAAAAGGGTTCATCAGCTTGGCCGGAAATCGCAGTGCCAAGGGTGAAGGTCAGAAACACTGCCAATAATATGGATCGTTTCATAATTCTTCCTCCTTAATTTATGACGTAAACTGCTTAAGAGTTGGAGCCCTTTTGGCTCCCCAAATGAAACCTTATTTTTTCAATCCGCATATCAGTAGGTTCCTTGGACTGGCTTTTAATGCAAATTTTCTGTTTGGCAGTCAGCTTAAGGCTTTGAAGTCAATCAAATAAATGGGCGAGAATATAAAATTCAAAAACTTTTAATAAATTTAGATAACACTATATAAACAAATAATTATTGCGAATTGTACTTTTCCAGAGAACAGCAATCAATGCAAAAAAATTGGGATTTCTGCCAATTGATTGATAATGAATAACAATTTTTTAGGACAACCTCATTGCTCTTGACCTTTCAGCGAGTTTTTCCACACTCACAGTTTAACTTGTTAAGGTTGCAGGAGTTGAAAAGGGAAGGGGGGTGAATGAGAGACCAGCGTTCAGTGCGGGAATTGGGATTAATGCGAAAAACCATTCGGACGCTTAATGGGTCCAGATTGCTCAAAAACCCATCGCACGTCAAATTAAATCCAGGGTTACCCTGGTTCGGTATTGATGAATTTTTTCAGGAAGGGGAACATGGCGCCGCGTTTGGTGATCATTTCTTCGCGCGATTTTTTGACGACAATTTCATCGATGACGGGAATTCCACGCTCCGCCGCAAATTTTTCGATGCCTTTCACCACCATCCCGCGTGCGAAGGAGGGGATGCGTTCCAGTCGTTGTTTGGCTTCCGGGGTCCATGTGGTGTGAAACTCCACTTCGAGCCCCAAAGTGTCTTCGACTTTCAAGGTGATTTCTTTGCCGCCGTGCGCTCCCGGTTCGTAGTCGCAGGAGGGATCGGGGGCCATGTAGTTTCCGGTTTCGGCAAAGGCTCGCGCACGGCATCCAGAACACATAGCGGAAAACTCGCAGGTTCCGCATTTTCCTTCCAGACCCTTGCGGTTTCTGAGCTCCACCATCAATGGAGCGTTTTCCCAGAGATCCTTGAACGTGTTGTCTTTAAGACTGCCGACCGATTCAGCGATGAAAGGGCAGGGGGTCAGATTGCCTTCCGGAGATATCCGGCTGTAATGCGTGGCCGCCGGACAGCCGCCGGAATAGGTCCGGGTGTAGACCGAATCGGGATCGTTTTCATAGACCACCCGTTTGTACTGCGGGGCGCATTTGGAATTGATCATCAACCGGCCCTTGTACTTCATCTGTTGCTCATAGAGCATTTTCAAGGCTTCTTCGTAGGCCGCGTTGGAAATATCGGTGTTACCCTGTCCACGCCCGGTGCACACCAGGAAGTAGAGATTGAACGCCACCGCGCCGATTTTTTCGGCGAACGCCACCACTTCGGGGATTTCCTTGTAGTTCATTTCCGACACGGACATCTGGATGAGAAAATCGATGCCCACTTCGTTCATCACATTGAAGGCTTCCATGGAATGTTCCCAGGCTTTTTCCACACCGCGAAACTTGTTGTGCTTGCCGGGGTCCATCGAGTCGATGCTGATGCCGACACCGTGTGCGCCGGCTTCCTTGATCTTCAGCGCGTTGGCGCGGTTGATCAGCGTGCCGTTGGTTCCCAGCACCACCATGAATTTCTTGTCCGCCGCATAGCGGATGATTTCATAGATGTCCGGGCGCAACAGCGGTTCGCCGCCGGTTAAAATCAGAAAAGCGTTGGGGTTGACTTCGGCGATCTGGTCGATGACGTTGAAACATTGCTGGGTGTCCAGCTCGTCTGTCCTGAGACCGCCGCGAAATTCCGCGTCCAGATAGCAGTGGTCACAATTGAGGTTGCACCTCTTTGTGAGATTCCAGGAAATAGAGTATGCTCTGAAATCCATTTTACTCGGGCTGATTTCTAATCCGGTGGATGAATTTTCCATGATAAGTTATACCTGCAAGCTAAATAGCCTTGATTAAATAACAAAATACGGGTTTCCAGGGAATTCTGGTAAGAGGCGTACCTCAGGAACGCCCAGCGTATTCAAATTTGAAACCTTATCATATAGGGTTGCCGTCCATGAAACAAATTTTTTGCCCCCATAAATGCTTCAAAACCTTAATTTTTTTGATTATAGCCCTTTTCCTGGGGTGCATCGATTCTCGAGAGTCGATATCCGATGAGCCCGTTTACACTATTATCGGCCAGGAAATAAAAGGAGTGGGGGCGGAATCTTTTGAGTGGAGCCGGGACCTGTTTGAAACCTTGGGCACGGAAGAAATTTCGAGTGCCTATTTTGACAAAGCCCTGGGTTATGAAGGTTCGAAGTTTCGAGTCATCAACTTTGCGAAACTGGTGAAACGCTTTGATCCGGATGGTCTGAGCGACGCCGTGCTTCTAAACTGCTTCGACGATTACCAGGGAATTTTATCGATCACCGACATCAAGCGTTACCATATCCGCTTGGCGACCCGGATCGAGATCCGTCCGGAGTTCCAAAAACCCGACTGGTTGAACCCGCTCCTGTTGATCATTCCCGACAACAGAGATGTGCCCTTTCAGGAGCGTTATCTGACGGCCAACATCCGGGAATTGCGGTTCACCAAATTGCAGGAATACTATGCTCCCCTTGCAAAAGCCCGAGGGCCGGAACCGCAGTCGGGTTTTTCTTCATTCAAAAATAACTGTCTGTTTTGCCATTCCCTGATGGGGATTGGGGGCAACAAAGGCGTTCGTCTGCTTGAGGTCTATGATTTTTCCAAGGACGGGGATACAAAACGGTTCCTGCAGGATTTCCTGGGATTTCATCATTCAAACAATCCCGACAAGCAGGATATCGGGCAGTTTGTTTCCGACAATCAACTTAAAGCCATTGCAGAGTTTCTCCACCGCGTCAAGGGCTTGCAATCCGATGCTTCACCACAATAGGAAAACGCCGGGGATCTATGCGGATCATCGTCTCCCGACTTTTTTGTTACTGCGGCGTCGGTTCATTCATGACGTTGCGGATCGTTTCAAACAGCCTGAGTTTAAAGTAATCACTATCCTGTGATTTGGCAAGAAAACCATCGGCGCCGCTTCGTTGCGCGTAGCTTTTGGCCATCGTATTATTGATAGCGGTCACCATAATGACCCGGGTTTTATTTCCCGTTTGTTTGTCCCGGTTGCGAATCGCCTTGATGACCGTGATGCCATCCACGTCCGGCATCATCCAATCCACAAGAGCCAGATCGTAGGTCCCCTCGGTGATCGCAGTCAGGATACCGTCCGCGTCTAAAATGGCGGTGGTGGTGTACCCGATCTGCTTTAGATAAACTTTTATCAGCTTTAAAAAATCTTTGTCATCGTCAATGGCTAAAGCTCGCATTAAAAATAATCTCCGGTGTGATGATTCAAGAAGGTTCAGCCCTTTCTTTTTGCGGGCAAAGTTATTGATAATGTTGGATTTTGCAATTACCTTACCGAAGACCTTAAAAACGCCGGAGAAGCGCATAAAAAGAATCTGTTTTTAAAATTCCCCGATAAAACCCCGTCCAGACCGCCTGGAAGCGGCAATGCGGTGGGAAGGAAACAGAGACGACCGCCGGCTGCCGGTTTTTTTTTAACCGGGGTTGTGGGGAAATGGTGACAAATCATCAAAATGGGTGTGCGGATAGGGTGCCGCGCAATGGATGCATTGAGAGCTTCCACATGGGCGAAAAATTTGCTATTTTAAGTGGTTCAGGATTTTCTTTTCCGCCAGTCAACCGAGAGAATAGCCCGCATTTTTAGAATGCAGGGTTTTAGGGAGTGAACGTGAGTTTATATATTTCTTTGTTTTTTGCAGTGGGGACCGCCATCGAGCTTTATGGACTGAAGTGGTTGAGCGGCCATATCAGTATCCTCAACACGTTTAATTTGATCATGTTGACTTTCCTGGTCGGTGTGGTGGTTGGACGAAGCTGGGGAAAAGAAGCGTTTGAGAAGATGCAATGGCATTTGAAATCCCGGACGCTTCCCGAGAAGGAGGTCTTGAATGGTACGGTGATGGCTGTCGCCAGCATGCTTCTCATCACACCGGGGATCGTCACCGATACATTAGGATTCCTGATTTTGATTCCGATTTTTCGCGGTCTGTTTCAGGACATTACTCTGGAACTGGTCAAGAAAAAAATATCCCGCGGCGAGTTGTTTTATTTCTTTAAAAACTGAAGACTCCCGGATTCTCCGTGGGTGAAGGGAAGCCAGGCATGATTTTCTCACCGCCACCCAGGAACCTGCGCGCGGAGTTACTCGATCTGGATGAAGCGCCCTACGAAGAGGTGCGGGAAAGTCTGGGGGACGTTCGCCGGGTCAACCGCTATTTGAGCGGTTACCGGGTGTTGCTTCACCACGCTGAGAAATTTCTTCGCGCCCACAAAGCGCCGCGTCCGGTAACGATTCTCGATGTCGCCACCGGCTCCGCCGATCAACCCGCCGCCCTGGCCCAACAGGCTCGCAAGCTGGGAATTCCCGTCCGCATTTACGCCATCGACATCAATTTTAAAATGCTGAAGTTTGCCCGTGAAATGACGGCGCGTTACCCGGAAATCGAATTGATCCAGTGCGATGTTTTATCGCTGCCGTTTAAAGAAAACAGTTTTGACCTGGTGGTGAACTCCCTTTCACTTCACCATTTTTCATGGGAGAAGGCCGTGGCTATCCTGAAGGCTATTTATAAAATCAGCCGTTCGGGAATCATCGTCAATGATCTGCACCGCAGCAGAATCGCCCATGCCGCGATATTTCTACTCACCCGGTTGTTGACGAAAAACCGCCTGACCCGGTTCGACGCTCCGGTTTCCGTGATGAATGCTTTCGTGCCTTCCGAGTTTACCGAGTTGGCTAAGGAAGCGGGGATCCCGCAGTTTGAAATCCACCGGCATTTTCCCTACCGAATCGCCCTGGTGGGCAACAAAATTCATTCTTGATGAACCAATACGACATTATTGTGATTGGCGGCGGACCGGCGGGTTGTGCCACGGCCTTGTTCCTTTCCCGTGCAGGCCACCAGGTGGCGCTTCTCGACCAGGCCACGTTTCCCCGCGACAAAGTCTGCGGAGAATTCATCAGCCCCGCGGCGGATGCCATTTTGGATGACCTGGGAGTGCTTGCCGATATTGAAGCGAAGTCCCCGGTCAGGCTGAAGGGTGTGGCGATTTCTTCCTATGAAAAGACGGGGTTCGCCGTCGAATATCCGTCCCTTCCAGGTCACAAGGAATCGATGACCAGTTTGTCACTGCCGCGGTTTGCCTTCGACCAGATAATGATGGAGCGGGTGCGGCAAGAGGGGATTGAGGTGAAGGAAGGGCACAAGGTGACCGATTTTATCATCGAGGATGGAAACGTGGCCGGAGTCCGGGGCCGGGATGCGGCGCGGACGGCGTTTGAATTTCGCTCCCACCTGGTTGTCGATGCCGGAGGCAGGAACGGCGTGTCCCTGCGCCGGTTTGGTTTAAAAAAGAAAGGCGCGGGGTCGGGGAAGATCGCCCTGGCCGCCCACTGGACCGTGCCGAATCCGCTGAAGAAATACTGCTACATGCATATCAGCCGTCCGGGCTATACCGGCATCGCCCCGACCGGAGAAAATCAGGTCAACGTCGTTCTTGTGGTGGATGGAAAATCATTGCAGGGACAGGACCTTCAGGAATTTTACGTTGAGACGGTTCTAAACAACCCGCTGCGCCGGAGCCTGCTTGACCAGGGCCAGGTGGAGGAAAAGGTGCGGAGCGTCGATTCACTGGCATTTTCCGTGCGGCCTCCCCAAATAGGCGGGTTGCTGTTGGTGGGCGATGCGTCAGGGTTCATCGACCCGTTCACCGGCGAGGGGATTTATCTTTCCTTGCGAAGCGCGCAGATTGCAGGCGGAGTGATCGATGTGGCCATGAAGAAAAACGATTTTTCAAGAGAAGCGCTTTCCGTTTACGAGCGGATACGGAATAAAGAGTTCAGCAAAAAATTCCTGTTGAGCAAAATTCTCCAGCGCTTGATTTACAGTCCCGCATTGTGCAACCGGGTCATCCGGACACTGGCCGGGAAACCGGATCAGGCGGCTACGCTGGTGGGTGTGATCGGGGACTATTTTCCCGCCGATACAGTTTTGTCCTTCGGGTTCCTGTGGCGATTGTTGAAAAACTCCACAGGCGTTCCTTCAAAAAAAACTGCTGTTAAAGAGGTGGAAGCTTCCATCCCGTAAAAGACCGTTTAGCGGAATCAGAGTTTGAAGCAGAATTGCCAATTCTGTTTCAGCAAATGGGGCACACCCTATTTGTCAGGCTGTCACGGAGGAATTTCAAACGGAAAAACGCGCTTTTCAGGGGATAAAAATCGAGGGACCCTAAATGTCAGTAAAAAAAGATCACCCTCTTTGCCTGCCTAGAAGGAGAGCTTTGCATAACCCGTCTTTGCGAGGAGCCAACGGCGACGAAGCAATCCAGAGACTTTGGATCGCCGCGCCGCTTCGCGGTTCGCGATGACGGTTTGGAAAGTTTCACTGTAAATTTCGTGAAGATTTTCGACTTTTGCAAAGGTCTCACCAGGAAGGGGCAAATAAAAAACTATTCCATGTTTGCAAAAGCTCTTGTCTGGAACAGGATTCTTTTAATGCAAATGCGCCTGATAAGTGCTGAGGATTTCTTCCAGCCGGTCCTTGGCTTTCAGTTTTTCCTTCTGGTGTTTCTTCTTTTCGATTTCCTGTTCGCTTGACAGAAATTTCATTTTATTTAATTCTTCGACCCGGTTTTTTAAAGCGCTGTGTTCCTCGTAGAGCTTTTTGAACTCTTCATTTTCACCTTTGATTTTCTCCAATAGTTCAGGATTGATTTCCATATTTCCAGTCTCCCTTTCAAAAAATTTTCTTCAATAAATTTATTTCCGCTTCCGGTTTTCTGACGTATTTAATTTTTAACTCACCCAAATCCTGGCAGGGGTTGCAATCCAAAAAAGGTCTTGCCAGAAGCGCCGCGCTCGCCGCCACAGTACGTCTTTTTGTGATTGAACCGTCGATGAACCGAGAGCCCAGCTTCCGTTCAAAAAACTCACCATAAGCATTGAGTCCGGTCCCGATGAAAACCGTTGGCTCGGAAATTTTGCCGCATAATATTTCAGGACACAGGGCCGTGTCCGCATTTAACCGTTTCAAACGGGTTTTTTCATATTTAAAAAAACCGCAATAAACTTCTTTTTTCCGTGCGTCCAAAAGGGCGCATATGGGATAATCCGTGATCTCCGCGCACGCGGAAACGGCTTCCAGCGTATCGATCCCCTTGAAGGGGATTTCCCTGGCAAGCACAAACCCCTTGATAAGACTCACTCCCACGCGCAGTCCGGTAAAAGAACCCGGGCCGGTGGTGATGCCGAATCCGCCGATGTCCTCCAGACTGAATCGGGCCTGTGATAAGACGCGATCCACGGCCTTTAAAAGTCCGTCCGAAGGGTTCGATTGATCTTCTAACGATGTTTCGGAAATTATGTGATTGTTTTCAAGGAGGGCAACACTACCCTGTGGGATCGACGAGTCGATTCCCAGGATTCTCATCATTCTAGAAAAATTCCAGAAACAGGTACCATGATAATGAATACCTCATTGCATTTCAGTTCACCCTAAAATTAGTGGATTGTGAGGAAAAAGTCAAACAAAAACCCCTGTTTTTCCCATCGCGACAAACGCGACGAGTGAGCAAAAAAGTATTTTTAAAACAATAACTTACCTGTTTTTCGTCTCTTCGTTCGCGGGTTCGATATGATTTAAATATTTGAATTAAAAGGCTTTATTTGTTTGCGTTGAAAAGTCTTCCGGTTCTCGGAATCTGGGCTCTCCTTCATCCCGTCGAATTTAAACCATTGCCTGAAAAAACTTGAAGGTAGAGAGGTGAAACTTTACTATTGTCAATGTAATTATAATCAGTATAATCATTGAAATTATTGAGCTTATTTGCTTGACAAAGTTAAATCAGAGCCTTATCGTGTAATTCGTAGTAAATCTTTGCAAGTCGAAACCGACAAATGGTGGAGGAGAAAAAATGGAGACTAAAGGGTTTTTATTTCGGAAGGGGAGAACATTATGTTTTTCGAAGTAAGAATTTTCGACGCAGATGGCGAGTTAAAACGAGTGGTTTCTCCCAAGAAATTGAGCAAAAGGTATTGGAAGGAAAGTGGCAATATCCTGCCGGATTTTAGTGACAATGATTTTAATACGGAAGATTTAGAAAATCGAAAAAGCTGGGAAAAAGTTCGCATTCGGGTGGACGATACCAGTGTGTGACGGTTCCCGGTTCGCAAAGGCAAGTCATGCCGGATGATTTTATAAGTCATTGATTAAATTGATCTATTTAAATTCAGGGGTTCCGGCAGACTTTGCTTTTTATCAATTTTACCCCGATAGCGATATCCGTCCGCGGACGAGACCTGTTTTTTTCTGTCGGCCCCCCAATTCCCCCCCAAAATAGTCTATAAATGTGGTACTAGATATAGCATTTGTAGATTTTCCGTGTAAAACCCTTTGGAGTTAACCATGTACATTACCACCGGGGATGACCTCGCTGTCCTCTGTGAGCAGTTAAAAAAGTGCGACGTTTTGGCCCTCGACACGGAATTTGTCCGGGAACGGACCTATTTCCATCGCTTGGGGCTGATTCAAGTGGCAGGCGACGGTGTTTGCGCCGCGATCGATCCCATTCTTATTTCCGACCTCAGTCCGTTTCTGGAGATTGTTTCCAATCCCAAGGTATTGAAAATTTTTCATGCCGCCAAACAGGATCTGGAAATTCTCGTTCGTCTGACCGGCAAGGTCGTGACCCCTGTTTTCGATACACAAGTAGCCGCGGCTCTGGTCGGGTGGGGATCGCAGATTTCCTTCGCCAAGATCGTGCAGAAGGTCATGAACAAGAAGATACATAAAACGGAGACTTATACCGATTGGTGCCGCCGGCCTTTGAGCCAGAACCAGATCGATTACGCCCTGGACGATGCCAGGTTTCTTTTGCCGGTTTACAAAAGACTCATACAGGTTTTGAAGAAAATGAATCGTTTGGATTGGACCCAGGGAGAGTTTGTGAATTTAGAAAATCCCAAGGTGTATGGCATCCCCGATCCCCGGCGGCAATTTTTAAAAATAAAAAATATCAGGAGCCTGAAGCGCAAAAACTTAGCCGTTATGGTTGAGTTGGCCGCCTGGCGGGAAAAGGAGGCAATTAGAAGGGATTGTTTGCCGAAAGCGGTGGTCCGGGACGAGCCTCTCCTGGAAATCGCCAGAATATTGCCCAAAAAACTGGACGACCTGGGGAGCATTCGCGGTTTTCACCGCAAGGAAGTGTCTAAATGCGGCGAAGCGATCTTGAATGCCATCCAGAAAGGTTTAGTGCTTCCTGACGACCAGATCCCGGAGCTACCGGAGTATGACGGATATTCCACGAGCAAGGGAGTCGAAGAACTTTTAGCGGCGTATGTCCAGATCCGCTCAGAGGAGCTGAAAATTGAGCCCAGTGTCCTGGCGCATCGTAAGCAAATCCACGACTTCGTGAAGTGTTACGAACAGGATAAAAACCTCGCGGAACATTTTTTATTGCAGGGCTGGAGAAAGGAATGCATCGGCTCAAAATTGTCATCCATTCTCGATGGCAGTCAGGCGCTCGTAATTGGAGAAAAGGGCAAAGTAAAACTGATTTCAATGAACCACAAGTGACCTGCCGGTTTTTTGACTCCCCTCACTATTTCCGAGGGTTCCCCTGGATGGACTGAAACCACGCCTTAAAATCCGCATCGTCTCGCATATTTTCCAAATCGGGGTCGATCTCGATTTCCTGAAAATCCTTGTAGCCTAAATCAACGGCTTTCTTAATAGAATTCAAACTGGCTTTCGATTGTTTCGTCAATGAATAGTAGCAGGCAAGGTTGTAATGCAGAAGCGGGTTGGAGGCGTTGATGGTTTCCAGGTCGCGAAGCGTTTTCAGCGCCTCGTCATATTTCCCGGCCCTGAAGTAAGTGGTGCTGAGGTTGATGAAGGTCTCCTGAAATTCCTCATTGTGGTGCAGTGCCATTTTGTAATTTTTTTCCGCCTCGTCCCATTTCCCTTGCCGTAGAGATTTATTGCCCTCGTTGAAATGGAAAATTCCCATGCGCCTGTTATTTTCCGGATCGGAATGGTCGTCTGCAGAGTGCCCGGAATGGTCGTGGTCTCCGGCGGGGGAAGGCTTTTGGCTTTTAGAAGAGTCCACCTTGAGGTGATCGGTCACAAAGAATAAAACGATGGAAAGCAGTAAAAGGATCGGAGCGTATCGCTTCATATAGTTAAAGGCCTGGAATTATTTGAGCGAGGGTATAAAACATTTTGATAACGCCATCAGCTCATTGACGGAACCCAAATGCGGAATGTGTTCCATCTTCGCGCCGTGCGAGATCAGGTTGTATATTTGGGTCTCGGGGTACTGCCGGGCGATCTGCTCCATGGTTCGCTTATAGCTGAACATGGACTGACTGGTCTGCACCATTGAACCCGCGGCTCCCTCGATTTGGATTTGTTTTTTTAAGCCTGCCTGCTCCAAATGCGTGTCGACCAAGGGATTGCTGTGCGCCATGCGGTCAAGCAGTTGCTGGTTTTGGTCGGACTCGCGCGAATAGGTGCGGCGGCCCGAATAGGCGCAGTCCTGACCGGCCAGGAACACAGGATCGCACCCCAATCGAATCAGGCCGTCGAGCCCCAGGCAGGAGACCGATCCCCCGGCCTGAGTGGTGCCTTTTTCTTCCATTTGCGCCGTTTCATTTTTATACAGGGAATGGCCTTCCTTGAACACCACGAATTTTTCCCCCTGAAAACAGGAGATGATTTTCGCGTGTGCCGTGGGTGTATAAATCAATTTAAAGGCGCTGTCCAGGTCCTCCCTGAAATGGCGGAAACTTTCCACTTGCGGATCCAGCGTGAACACGTAATGCGGAAGGATTCCCGCACGCGTCAGGATAGGAAGCGCGGTATCGACGCAGGCGATGACCGCCGAGCCGGTAAACCGCTTTAAATGCGGCAGAACATCGTCCAGGGACGGGCCGGCGCTGATCAGAATTCCCGGTTGCCCGCAATGGATTCCCGTCAGCGAACGGATTCCTGGGCTTTGCCGGATTGCTTCCCGGTTAAAATAATAGTTCCGGCTTTCCAGATCGCCTAAGACAGCCGGAAAGCGGCGCTCCATCAACATCACTTCCAGAGCGTTGCTGAGTGAAGGAAAGCGGTCCGGGATGCACTTGAAAGACGAAGAATGAAATAAGACTTCAGGCGGCGCCTCGGAACCATGGCACCATGCCTCCATTTGCCCGGAAATCTCCCTGGAAACGGCGGCTTCCTCACGGCCAAAAATCAGATAGAACCGCGGGTCCGATAAAATGTCCGTCTGATTCCTGAGACACATCGCGGCGGACAGCAGGTCCGGGTTCAACTCGATGACCAGAAGTTTTCCTTGCGGACCAATTTTTTTTAACACTGCCTGGACGTGGTATCCCAGGCCAAACCCGTACAGGCAGACAAAACTTCCCGGATGAATGTCGGTTGCAAATTTTTCCCCCTCTTTAATCGGGTCGTATGCGCTGTGAAGGAGGAGATTGCCGTAGCGTATCGTTGGCTCTCCGGCGTTTGTGGCAAGAACCTCGACCCGGTCCGAAAGGCTTTCAGACAGCGAGGCGAGCGCCGGCCATCGGGTTTTGAGGGCGGAAAGATTGTGTGTGTAGAAAGAATTCATGCGGACAGCGTTTAAATCGAGAATTGCTTTGCCTTCATCATTTATTGTAACCTTGCAATTAGATCGGAATTGTTTTAATTTTCATTAGAAATAACCCGCCACCTTTTAGCCGACAGGTCGCATGCCTTCTGAGATTTCCAGCAAGAAAAACTCCAGCATTCAAATTCTTCCAGACGCGTTGGCCAACCAGATCGCCGCAGGCGAAGTGGTGGAACGCCCGGCGTCCGTCGTCAAGGAACTGATCGAAAACTCCATCGATGCGGAAGCGACGCGCATTCAGATCGATATCGAAGCGGGCGGTAAAAGCCTCATCAAGGTGGTCGACAACGGAACGGGCATGTCCAAAGAGAACGCGCGGCTGGCGTTTGCGCGCCACGCCACCAGCAAGATCGCACACCCTGAGGATCTGGAAGTCATTCACACCCTTGGCTTTCGCGGGGAAGCCTTGCCAAGCATTGCCTCCGTGGCGAAAGTCCGCTTGTCCACCGCTTGTGATGAAAACCAGGGCGGAACCCTGGTGAGTGTTGAGGGAGGGACGATGGGAGATTTAAAAGACATCGCCTGTCCCCAGGGGACGACCCTTGAAATCGCGCAGTTGTTTTTCAACACCCCGGCGCGCAAAAAATTCCTCAAAGGGGATTCGACCGAGTTTTCACATATCGCGCAGGTGGTCACGCACCAGGCGCTGGCGAACCCTCACATCCATTTTACTTTAAAGCACAATGGCCGCGAAATCATCAACACGCTTCCTACGGAGCAATTTCTTTACCGGATCGCGGAGCTGTTTGGAGCCGAGCTGGCCAAGGAGCTGGTGACGGTTAACAGGGAATCGGGAAAGTATAAACTGCAAGGTTACATTTCCAGCCCCATATATACACGCTCCAACCGCTCGGCACAATATTGTTTCATTAACGGGCGATTCGTGCGCGATAAAGTCATTCTGCACGCCACCCAGCAGGGCTACAGCCACCTTTTGCCCAAGGGACGGCACCCGGTGATCTTTCTCGATTTATCGATGGACCCGAAATTGCTCGATGTGAACGTGCATCCTTCAAAGGCCGAGGTCCGCTTTGCCTTTCAACAGGAAGTGCATCAATTGGTGAGCGAGGAAGTCAGAAACGCCCTCAGCCGCAACGAAAAAGCATCGGTGACGACAGTACAGGAAGAACCGGAAAGTTATGGGAAGCCCAGCGGAGAAAGCCCTCGGCCATTAAACCATCCGTTGATCCAGTCGCTTCCAACGCCTTCCCGGAATATCGGGAACGCGTATTCCGCTTCCCGGCAGGGCGACTTTTCCGAGGCGCTTCGGACAATGTATCAACCGCATGCCGAGGGCTCACCGAGCTCCCGTGGCCCTGCAGGTCATCAACCGGTCACTTTTGACAAGAAACCGGTCCCGGTTTCCAATTTGATCTTTTCAGAATTCCAACCCCTGGGTCAGCTCGACAATTCCTTTATCGTCATGCAGGGTAAAAAGGGAATGGTCATTGTGGACCAGCACGTGGCGCACGAGAGAATTCTTTATGAACGGTTCCGTGACGCGGCAAAAAATAAAAAGGTGGAAGTGCAACAGCTTCTATTTCCAATCGCGGTGGAGGTTTCGCCCGGCGAGTCGGAATTACTGGGTCAGCATCTGGAAAAACTGGGTGAGTGGGGGTTGGAGTTGGAAGCCTTCGGGAAAAACGAATTTCTTTTGCGGTCGGTTCCGGCCATATTAAAAAATAATGACCATGAACAAATCATCAGGGAAATTGTGGAGCTATTGCCGCGCCAGGGAGAATCGCAAGTCTTACAGGGAAAATATGAAGAAATTCTCATCATGATGTCCTGCAGAAATGCGATCAAAGTCAATCACCCGATGGGCCCGGACCAGATCGCACAATTGATTGCCGATCTGGAGCAGACGGAAATGCCCTTCACCTGCCCGCATGGGCGGCCAATCGCTCTTTTTTTCGATATAGAGGATTTACTGAGGAAGTTCCTGCGTAAATGAAGGCGGCTGGCTATAAATCCACCGCGCCTTTCATCAAGGCGGCCATGGGCAAGATCCCCTAGGCGTCCCGATGGATCCAAGATCAGCCCTTGAGCGTGATCTTTTTAATGGCCTTGGTCATTTTTTTCAATCGCGCCGCATTTTTGGCTTTGACCACGTTCTTGGACACTTTTTTTGTCTTCCCGGCTTTGTTGGCTGATTTGCCGTTGTTCAACCACCACTCCATATCAGCGAGGCATCGGTCGCGCCGGGCCTTGTCCATTTTGCGGAACTTGGCCAGAAGCTTTTTTTCACCGCTGTTGGAACTGATCAGGAAATCGTTTTTCAACCCCTTGAACATCAGGCGTCCCTCATCCAGACTACCGCCGATGACTTCCAGTTTTTGGGAAGTTTTGGGCGTTTTTTCAACATCGGGGATCTTCAGGTCTTCGGCGTCTATCTTCGTGGTCAGCAGGCGGTCCAGGGAAATCTTCCCCAGCTTGGCCAGTTTTACCATGAGAGCAATGGGAGCGTCTCTTTCCCCTGCCTCGTAACGAACGTAGGTTCGGAATCCAATATCTAAAACTTCGGACAGAGCTAATTGCGTGTAGCCAAAGTTCTTACGAATCGTTTTTAAATTTTGCGCCAGAATGGTCATCTTAAATGAGCCCTCTTGGTTTTTCTGATTTTTATTAGGATGGTTATTAATGGTCAGGCGAGTTCAATGCCGTTTTTTCTTAAAAACTTGTAAGCTTCTTCGATCCAATAGCGTTCTTTTTCCAGTTTATACTCCGGCAAGTCCTTGGAGGACCCGATGAGGCTTTTCATTTGATCAATCGCTTCCTGCTTTTGTCCGATCTTGTCAAGCATGCGGCCGTAGTGATAATAGGCTTTGAAAAAAGCAAAAGAATCGATAACTTCCCGGTAGGTTTCAAGCGCCTTTTCTTCCATTCCCGCCATCCGGTAACACTCGGCGAGCCCGAAGATGGCGTTGCCGTAATCGTATTTTTTATCCTCTTTGATCAGCGCTTCCAGAACCTCCGCCGCTTCTGTGTATTTTTCCAGGCCATGCAGGCTTTTTGCGAGCCCATACCTGGCTTCGTTCATTTCGGGGTCTTTTTTAATCGCCTCTTGAAATTGCGGGATGGCCAGTTCGTATTTTTTTTGGTCGAGATAGGCGGTTCCCAGCTTTTCATAATGGTAGGCTTTTTCGTATTTTTTTATCAATTCTTTGAGGTGCAGGGTTTCTTCCGACTCCACCTCTCTGGGTTTCGATTGCACCGGAAAAAGGTTTCCCTGTTTTTTACCTTTCGCCTTAACCGCAAAATAGTAAATCACGGCGCCGACTGGGAACAACACCACCATGATAACAATCCAGATAAAATGTTCCTTGCGTTGGATGCAGTCCATACACATCCAGACCATGAACACAAGGCCGAGAACAATAAAAATATCCATTAAATTGAAATCTTTTCAATTGAAATCTGTTGATAAAAATCTGCGTCAAAACCGGGACGGAAACGCATCCTCATTGAATGATGAGTTAAAAACACTACACAATTTCGTTATTAATATCAAGGAGCATGACCTTTGGCGCATATTTCTCCGCA
This sequence comes from Nitrospinaceae bacterium, assembly GCA_021604505.1. NCBI lineage: Bacteria > Pseudomonadati > Nitrospinota > Nitrospinia > Nitrospinales > Nitrospinaceae > Nitrospinaceae bacterium. The sequence goes on from BQJC01000001.1 coordinate 1,095,054, forward strand.
CCCGGGTCAATGATACCATAAGCGGCAATTATGATGCGATCATTTATCTGAGCCAGGCGGGCGGCGGCTCCATTGAGAGATATCCCCCTGCTACCCCGTTTCCCGAGGATGGCGTAGGTGATGAACCGCGCGCCGGTGTTGATATTGTAGATATGAACCTGTTCGTAGGGAACGATTCCCGCCCGGTCCATTAAATCTTCATCGATTTCGATACTTCCCTCGTAATCCATCTTGGTGTCGGTGACGCGGGCGCGATGAAGCTTGGATGTTAACATTATTCGCTGCATTCCACTCTCCTTACTATGCAATTGTCAATCAGCCGCGTTTTGCCGATTCGGACGGCAAGGGCGATCAATGATTTTTCTTTTATTTCGTCCTGCTCCACGAAACTTTCCGGGTCGCAGACCGAAATATAATCGATTTCAGTTTCCTCATGCTTTTCTATCTGATGACGAATTCCCGCGCGGATTTTGTCCGCCGAGGATTCGCCATTTTCGATCTCCTGTTTTGCGGCATCGAGAGCCTGAGAAAGAGACAAGGCAGGAGTTTTTTCTTCGTTCGACAAATAAAGATTCCGCGAACTTTTCGCCAGCCCCTCCGATTCCCTGACAATGGGCATGCGTCGGATGGTTGCATCGATATTGAGATCCCGGAGCATGGTTTCAACCACCGTGACCTGTTGCCAGTCTTTTTCCCCGAAAAAACCGATGTGCGGACGAACGATATTGAACAGCTTCAAAACAACGGTGGCAACGCCGCGGAAAAACTGCGGACGGCTTTCTCCGCACAAATGATCCGTGATTTCCTCGACCGCCACAAAAGTTTTATAGCCCTTTGGGTACATTTCGTTTCGCGACGGCAAAAATAAAACATCCACCCCGGCCGATTCCAGTTGACGCTTGTCGCCTTCCAGGTCGGAAGGGTAGGTGTCCAGATCCTCATGGGCTCCAAACTGCGTGGGATTGACAAAAATGCTGACCACGGTTGTGCCGCAGGTGGCAAGCGATTCCCGGACCAGGCTCATGTGGCCTTCGTGCAACCCCCCCATGGTCGGAACGAAACCGATGGTTTTATGAGAATCCCGGACCCGCTCCGACCATTGTTTCATTCTGGCGATGGATTCAATGATTTCCACGGGAATCATCCACTTTTTTCAAAGGTTTCTTTTCGCTGCCGTAGGAATGCTCTTTTCCCGGAAACGCCCCCGACCGCACCTCCTCGACATAACTGCCCACAGCTTTTTTTATCTCTGCGTTCAAATCCGCGTAGCGCTTGACGAACTTTGGAGTGAAGTCCTGCGTCAACCCCAACAGGTCGTGGAGAACCAGTATTTGACCGTCACAATGAGGACCGGCGCCGATCCCGATGGTGGGGATTTTTAAACAATCGGTGATTTCACCGGCCAGGTCGCTGGGGATTCCCTCAAGGACAACGGCAAACGCACCCGCTTTTTCCAGTTCACGGGCATCCTGTTTTATCTGCCGGGCCTGAAGTAAATTTTTCCCCTGAACTTTGTATCCGCCAAACTGATGCACAGACTGCGGAGTGAGGCCGATGTGACCCATGACGGGAATTCCCACTTGAACGATGGCACGCACTTTTTCAGCAATTTTGACCCCTCCTTCCAACTTGACCGCCGCCGCGCCGCCTTCCTGCAAGAATCGACCGGCATTGGCGATCGCCTGTTCGTCCGAAACCTGATACGACATAAAGGGCATGTCTCCCACGACCAGGCTGTTTTGAACTCCGCGCGCAACCGCCCTGGTGTGCGCGATCATTTCATCCATGGTGACCGGAAGGGTATTTGGGAAACCGAGCGACACCATGGCGAGCGAATCTCCCACCAGGATGATGTCGATGTCCGTATCGTCGAGTATCCTGGCCAAACAGAAATCATAGGCAGTCAGAGCGGTTATTTTTGACCGGGATTTTTTCTTGCCGATGATGGCGGGTGGGGTGACCGGTTTTTTATCCATGACAGTTCTCCTGAACAGCTTTTTAATAACGCTGGACCTGAAAACAAGAGAAACCGGAAATTACGGCGGCGGGGGATTTATAAAACAAAAAAACCCACCGACGCGGATCGATGGGCAGATGGAAAACTTCTACAAATCACATCTTCTTAGTTTGAAGCCTCGGCTAAAAGGTCCCCTTACAGATGCGATTTAATACGTACTCATTTATTGCCCCGTCACGGTCCTGTCAGGATCCAAGCGGATTGTAATATTCTCTGCCAATTTTATGATGATTGATCTTTTTTATCAACTCCTCAAGGTCACCTTTTTTTTCGACGAAATCGATTTCATTGGTGTTGACGACCAGAAGGGGCGTGTCAGAATAATAAAAGAAAAAATTGTTGAAAGCCTTGTTGACATCTTCGAGGTAGTCCCAATCCAGGTAGGATTCGTAATCCCGGCTTCTTTTTTCGATCCGTTCTTTAAGAATTTCGGTATCGGCTTGCAGAAAAATGACCAGATCTGGCTTAGGTGTGCGAATTTTTATAAGGTCATAGATTTGATTGTACAGTTGAAGTTCATGGCCGTTCAGGTTGAGATTGGCGAAAAGAGGATCGCGCTGGAATAAAAAATCCGTCAAGACCACTGAATTAAAAAGATCTCTTTGCGCCAGGTCGAGATATTGGGTGTAGCGGTTCAGTAAAAAAAAAATCTGCGTCTGAAAGGCCAGCGATTCCTTATCCTGATAAAACTTGGGGAGAAAGGGATTGCCATCGTCATTTTCCAGGACCATCTTGGCGTCGAATTGCTTTCCCAGCAACTTGACGAGGGAGGTTTTTCCAGCTCCGATAGCCCCTTCGACCGCGATGAATTTTGGCTCGATAACGGGTTTTATCGTGGTGACCATCGATTCAATTTCCGCTCAGGGTATTATTGTCGAGAATTAAGCCGTCGAATTGAGTCTGTTTTATCTTGTATATCGGAATTAGCGGAAAAGGGTCATTGCGAAATGTTTTCGGCAAGGATTTCCCTGATGGTTGATTTCAATTCCCGCAGGTCCGCGGATTTCACCACATACGCATCCGACGCCCAGACTCGAAAATCCTGCTTATAACGCCCGTAGGCGGAACAAAGGATCACGGGGATCGGGCTTTTTTCTTCCTTTAATTTTCGCATGAACTCGATGCCGTCCATTCCCGGCATTTTAATATCCAGAGTGATGATATCCGGCTTATCCAACTTGATTTTTTCCAGGGCCTCTTCCGCGGTTGCCGCTACGGTGACTTGATAGCCGATATCTTCCAGCTCTTCTTTATAAAGAAACCGGATGTTTTGCTCGTCATCAACAACCAATATTTTTTTCATATCCCGCTCCAAACTGGAAAACCGCATTCAGGGAACCGCCGTGGAAGTTTGTTTCCAGAAAAAACTGTAAATTAAAAATAGCAAAATAAATCACAAAATCGGCAGGACTCTCCGTTTTTATATCAATCGCTTCAATTTTGCAATGGTAAATGAAGAAACACCGTGACCCCGCGGCCGAGATTGTTTTCGACCCGGATGGTCCCGCCGTGAATTTCAATTATCTTTCGGGAAATCGACAAACCGAGGCCTGTTCCGGATGATTTAGTGGTGAAGAACGGATTAAAAATATTTTCAAAAATATCCTGAGGAATGCCGCCTCCGGTGTCTTCGATTCGCACGGTGATGACATTTTTCCCTCCAATATATTCGCCACGGTAAGTTTGCAGGGTGAGATCGCCTCCCGATGGCATGGACTCCATAGCATTGTATATAAGATTGATCAGGACTTGTTTGATTTTGGGTTTGTCGAGCCTAAGGCGGGGAAGGTTTTTTTCCAATTGGCGGTGCACGGCAATGCTTTTCATAAAAAAACCGGATTTGAATAGAAAAGCCCCTTCTTCAAGAAGCTCATTGATATCGCATTCTTCGCGTTCCAACACGCCGGCCTTGGAATATAGGAGGATATTGGTCAACAGTTTTTCCAGGCGGTCCACCTCCGTCATAATGATATTGGAATACTCCGCAATGCTTTCCAGTTCTTCCCCGTGATCGTGCTTTGCGGAAAAATTTTCGATCTTTTTTTTGAGACGGCGGGCAAAGCCGCCGATAGAAACCATCGGGTTCTTGATTTCGTGTGCCACCTCGGCGGAAATTTCTCCCAAAGCGGCAAGTTTTTCCGACTGCACCAGTTGCTCTTTGGTGGAGAGAAGTTCCCTGTTGGCCTCCAGCAGTTTGGTGAGCAGCCGGGAGTTTTCAATGACCCAGCTCGCATGCGTGGCGAAGCGGGTCAAAAGACGGAGTTGCTCGTCTGTAATGGGTTGGTTGTTGTAGCGGTTGTCCACCAGGATGACGCCCAAAACCTCCTTGTGGGCGATGAGCGGTACCGTGGCGAAAGAATTCGTGCCCAGCGCATGAATGAATTCCTCACTCACCAGGGGATGGTTTCCTGCATTAATGAGATTGAACGGAGATTTCTGAATCACCGTTTCGACCAGGATATTTTCATTAGGCTGGATCGGGAAATTCAAGCTCTCAACGAATTGATTGAAGGCGGAGTACTTGTATTCATCCTTGTCCGCCTCAGAGACCACCCATTGCAGCATATTTCTTTTTTTATGTCCCCATTCCGTCCAGATGCGGAAGGCATCTTCCGGAGAATCCGGCCCGAGGCCCATGTATCCCTGCAGGGTATCGGTTTTTTCGTTGATGATAAAAATCATGGCGCGGTTGAACCCGCCCGCTTCGCCCATGGTGATGCCGCTCAGAATGATCCACAGCCCATGTTCCAGTTTGATGGAGGTTTGCACCGCCAGACTGATATCGTAGAAAATGGTTTGTTCTTTCAGGAGCATCTGGCTGTTGCTGTATAACATGGCGTTTCGGATGCACCCGGACATCTGGCTGGCGATGGTTTCCATAATCAGGATTTCCAGGTCCGTGAACATCCTTTGTTCCACACTGTGAACGTTGACGACGCCGATGCACTGCTCGCTCACCAGAATGGGAACCGACAGCATGGATTTGAATTTTTCCTCTTCGATTTCGGGAAAGTAGACAAACCGCGGATCATTGTGGGCGTCGCTGAGAGCGAGAGTGCTCTTGTTCTCGGCCACCCAGCCGGTGATGCCCTTGCCGATTTCCAGGCGGATGAATTGCGAGGTGTCCTGGGGAAGTCCACTGCTGGCCTTGAGAATCAAAAACTTCGAGTTTTCATCGGCGAGATAGATTGAGGAACTGTCAGTGTGCAACTTGGTTTTGATGACCTCGATGATTTGTTCCAGAGTTTCATCGAGATCGAGAGTGGCATTGGCGATGCGGGTGATATCCTGAAGGATTTCTACGCCGAGTGTATTTTCATCCATGAGGCTTTACCTCTTGAGGGCCCGAAGATAAGCCCGGTTGTATTTCCGGGCGGCCCGGTCCCAGCTGTGGTTCGTTTCCATGCCGTTGAGCATCAGCCGGCGCCAATGTCTCTTCTTTTGAAAAACGGATAGGGCTTTTTGAACCGCGCGAGCGAAAAAATCAGCTTCAAATTTTTTAAATTTGAAACCCGTCCCCTTCAATGTTTTACCGTTGAATTCCTTGATGGAGTCCTGCAACCCTCCCACCGCGCGAACCACGGGGACGGTTCCGTATTGCAGAGAATACATTTGCGTCAGCCCGCAGGGCTCGTATTGCGAAGGCATCAATAACAAATCGCTTCCGGCCAGAACTTTATGCGCCAGCGTCTCATCGAATCCGATAAAGGTGCCCACTTGACCGGGAAACCGTTTGCGCATTTTCAAAAAATATTCTTCGTATCGCGCGTCTCCCGATCCCAGCATGACAAACGCCGCGCCTTCATCCAGAATATCATCCATCGCTTCAATCACCAGTTCGATTCCTTTTTGGCTGGAGAGGCGGGTGACCATCGACAGTATGGGAATTTTATCATTTATCTTGAGAGAAAATATATCTGCCAGCCTGCTTTTACAGACCGATTTTCCTTTTAAGGATTTGGGACTGTAGGTTTGTTCAATCAACGGATCGAGAGCAGGATTCCATTCCACCGTATCGACGCCGTTTAAAATGCCGATCAGGTCCTTGGAGCGTTTGCGTAGCACGCCGTCCATTTTGAAGCCATACGCTTTGGTCTGAATTTCCTTTGCGTAAGCCGGGCTCACCGTGTTCAAAAGATCCGCGTAGACCAATCCGGCCTTTAAAAAGCTGAAATGGTTATAAAACTCCACGCCCTCAGGTGTGTAAGCCGAGAAGGGGAGGCCGGCGGTTTTCAGCTCCGAAGAAGGAAAGTTCCCCTGATAACCCAGATTGTGGATCGAAAAAAGGGTGCGGATATTTTTGAACCAGCGGTTTTTTGCGTAAACGGTTTTTAGATAAGCCGGGACCAGCCCCGTTTGCCAATCATTGCAATGAATGATGTCCGGTTGGAAGCGAATGGATTTGCAAACCTCCAGAACCGACCGGCAAAAGAAAGCGAATCGTTCCGCATTGTCGGGGTAATCCCCATGGCTCGTTCCATAAATCCCATCGCGCGCATAATAGGTGTCGTTGCCGACGAAATAAATCGGGATGCCGCCATTGAGGTTTCCCTGAAACACAAATCCTTTTTTCTGAACTCCCCCGATGGGAACGTCAACGTCGAGACCGACAGGATGCATGCCGAGCGGACACTTTACGACGGATTGGTATTTCGGCATGATGACCCTGACGTCGTGCCCCAGCTGTTTTAACGCTTTAGGCAGGGAGCCTGCGATATCGGCGAGGCCTCCGGTTTTTGCGTAAGGGTAGACTTCCGACGCGGCAATGAGTATTTTTAATTTTTGAGCCATTGATTATTAAGAAGGTGCTTTCGTATTGCGCAGGGTTTCCGCCGCCATTTCGGGAAGAACGGGGTTGATGTAAAACCCGGTTCCCTGCTCGAAACCCGCCATCTTGGTCAGTTTAGGCATGATTTCAAAATGCCAGTGGTAGTGTTCGGCGTTGGCCCCGTTCACAGGCGCGGTATGCAAAACAAAATTATAAGAGGGTTCCCCAAGCGCATAACGCATTTTCATCAACGAATTTTTCATGAGGGCGGCCAACTTGGAAAATTCCTCCGCTTCGCAATTTTCAAAGCGGTCCGAATGAAATTTTGGCAGGAGCCACATCTCGAAAGGAAACCGTGAGGCATAGGGGCAAAGAGTGATGAACTTCTCATTTTCATTGATGATCCTAAGCCCGGTTTCTTTTTCCTGAGCGATGAGGTCGCAAAAAACACAGCGGTTATTGGAAACAAAATGACTTTCCGCACCAGTGATTTCCTCCGAGACCAATTCGGGAACGATGGGAAGGGCGATCAATTGACAGTGAGAGTGTTCCAGCGTGGCGCCTGCCGCTTCCCCGTGGTTTTTGAAAATCAGAATGTATTGGAAGCGCGGATCCTTTTTCAAATCCATAATCCTGTATTTAAAAGCCAATAAAGCGTCCTCCACCTTCTTTTCCGGGAGCAGGTCCAGATCCGCTTCGTGTTCGGGGGACTCAATGATGACCTCGTGCGCGCCGATGCCGTTCATCGTTTCGTACAGGCCGTTTTGGGTCCGTTCCATCTGGCCTTCGATTATTAACGCGGGAAATTTGTTGGGAACCACCCGTAATGTCCAGCCGGGAGTATCCGGAAGGGATTTATCGGGCCTGAAGGCCAGGATTTCCGGGGGGGTGGTGTTTTCATTGCCCTGGCAAAAGGCGCAACTGGCTTTGTGGAGCTTTTTCGCCGGAGGCGGAAAATCATGGGGGCGTTTTCCGCGGTCGGGAGAAATGATCACCCAGCGGTTCAATATGGGATCTTTTCTGAGTTCGGGCATGGAAAATGGGTTCCGTGAGGATGGGTTTTTTCGCAGAGACGAGCCGTAAACCCAATAAAAGCCGTATAGTAAGAAACAAGCCCAGGAATGTCAATCGGCGATGCCTCGGTGACCCGTTTTCAAGAAGGATTAAATGGCAAAAGGCGTTGAACCCCTGCCTTCAAAACCCTATAATCATTTAAAACCAACAGGTTAATCATTCGACCCATAATATGTCATTTTCCCTGCAAGGCAAAAAAATCGTTCTCGGCGTTTCCGGAGGCATCGCGGCGTATAAGGCCGTTGAGCTGTTACGGCTATTGGTCCGTGAAAAAGCGGACGTGTACGTGGTGATGAGCGCCAACGCCGAAAAATTCATCACCCCCCTGACGTTCGAAGCCCTGTCCGGAAATCCAGTCACTAGCGAAGTCTTCGGGAGCCAGTCCTCAGCATCCATGCCGCACATCCGCGCCGCGGAAAACGCCGATCTTTTGGTGGTGGCCCCGGCGACGGCAGGCACGATCGGCAAACTGGCCTGCGGACTGGCGGACGATGCGCTGTCCAATTTATACCTTGCTTTCAGAAGCCCGGTCGTGGTCGCTCCCGCGATGAACGACGGCATGTATGCGAATCCTGCTGTGCAAAAAAACATTGCGAAGATGAAACAACGCGGCGTCGAATTTATCGAACCGGAAGAAGGCGAGCTGGCCTGCGGAACCGTGGGGCAGGGGAGATTGGCCGATCCCACTCGAATTTTAGCGGCGGTGCTAAATCGATTACGGGTCAAAGAAGATTTAAAGGGCCTTAAAATTTTAGTGACCGCAGGACCCACGCACGAGCCCTTAGACCCGGTGCGCTATATCTCCAACCCGTCTTCCGGAAAAATGGGCTACGCCATCGCCGGTCAGGCGCATTTGCGAGGCGCCGAGGTGACGCTCATCAGCGGGCCGACGCGGCTGGACCCTCCGCATGGAGTTAAGGTCATTCGCTGTCAGCGGGCCGGGGAGATGCATGACCTGGTGAAAAAACATTTACCCGATTGCGATGTGCTGTTCATGGTTGCGGCGGTGGGGGATTTTTCCGCCGAAAAAGTACAAAAGGAAAAGATCAAAAAGAACGGTGAACCGTTGGTCCTCAAACTCGTGCCGAATCCGGACATTCTCCAGGAAGCGGGGCGGATAAAGAGCAAACAATTCATCGTCGGGTTCGCCGCCGAATCTGAGAACGTCGTGCAGAGCGCCCAGGAAAAATTAAAGAAGAAGAACCTCGACCTGATCGTGGCCAACGACATCAGCGCCCCCGGCATCGGCTTTCAGTCCGACTCCAACCAGGTCACCCTCATCGGCAAACAGGGAACCATCGAAGCCCTGCCGCATTTATCCAAACGCGAAATCGCTGATATTTTGTTGGACAGGGTTAAGGGTAAAATCGAAACGAATGGATAAGGCCCTATAAAGTATGTCGGTTTAGAAATAATGACATTATATGATTGAGGATTAAGGAGAAAGTGTGAAGAAAATACTTGCGATCGGATTGTTGGCGATTTTTTTGAATGGCTGCGCCACGAAGTCAATTTCTGAGACGGGCTATGCACAAAAAGAGGGGCATGGCAAGGAATCAAGCACCCAAACCGAACTGAATGAGCTTGAAGTGATAGGGGTGAGTGATCTTTCCTCAATCAGTGAGAAAGCTATCTCTGAAGCTTTAGCAGCATCCGGCGCAGTAAATTTGCCGAAGGGAGATTCGATATTATTGGTTCAATCCGGGGCAGACTTTCCGGACAGTCAAATGGTCGAGTCTATGTCCGAATATTGGGATATTAATATTCTAAGTGGTTCAAATAATAGATATACGAGAGGCGATTTGAATAAAACGCTTCGTTATGTAGCGGCGTCGGGTGGAAACAAACATTTGGTGGTTTACTGGGGGATTGTTGAGACAGCTAAGAAAAACCTGGATACAAAAAGTGTCTCTTGGGTACCATTTTTAGGCTGGTCTATTCCGGATGAGAATACGCAAATGCGTATTAGACTAAAATTCGCGATAATAGATGTTGAAAAAGGTTCGTGGAAAATTTTTCAACCCTCGCCTGTTGAAGAAGAATTCATGACTTCAATTATTGGCCGCAAGGGTAAGGAACAGCAAAAAGTTATTGAACTTAAAAAACTGGTTTACAGCAATGCGGCAAAGCAGATTTTTGCCAAATTTAATTAAATCCGGTTTCTTTCCCCCTCCGCACGCTCTACACACTGCAAGCCGACAGTCTTGTTCTTCACGGTTGGCCTGGTGGCGTTTCGGTAGACCCTATTGGGGTCGTGCGCGTTTATTCAGCCCCATGTCAGGGTATGATTACTTCTTGGGACGTGGTTTCTTACGTTTTTTTTCAGCGGCTAAAAGCCTTTGATGAAGAAGATCGGCTTCTTTAACCAATGTGGGTTCCAGCTCGGTGATTTGGCTGGGCAAATCCATCTGCCCGTGTTTTATCGTTAGAACCAGAAGAAAATCTTTCAGTTCAACGCAGACCAGAAAGTGCTCGCGGATGCGGTAAAGTTTAAAGTGCGGGGAAACGTGAGGTTTTTGGCGCAGTAAATCGGGTTTTTCCTGCAATAGAGACAGGGCCGTTTGAATATCTTCCAGATAACGGTTCGCGGTTTTTCTACCCCACCTTTGGATGGAATAAGCTTCAATCTCTTGAAGGTCAAAATGGGCTCTGTCCGTGAGTTTTATGATGACGGCCACATTTATTTACCGCGTTTTTTGAACCTTTCCATATCGTCTTTCAAGTTTCCTGAAAATTTAGTGGTTCGTCCAGCAATCGCATCTTGATAACCTTCCAATATTCCGACGCGTAATTCAGCGGCTTCCAGACGTTGTTTTTTTTCACGCAGAACATCGCGCATAAATTCCGTGGGTGTCGCGTACAGCGTTCCGTCTCCGCAATTTCGATCAATGAAAGCGCGAAGCTCGTCGGTCAATGTCAGGTTTAGACTGCTGCTCATAAGCTTTTCTCCAGGTTCATTTCTTACTATTATGAGGATTACGTCGAATAATGTCAATATTCGCCGTAAAATGGATTTCTTTCCCCCTTTGCACGCTTAACGCACTGAAAGCCGACCATTTTTTTTCTTACAGTTGGCAGGTTTATTTATGTCAAGGGCGCGGTTTCCGATACCTGGATCGAAATCTCATACTTCAGTGTTGTTTTCGCACCGGTGCCCCGCAGGGAACCGTAAGTGGGGGCGGCCAGCACGGGATCGGCTCCCGAAGCCACCGCGACATGACAATTGGAAACGGTTAGGCCGTGCGTGGGATCGTACCCCCGCCAGCCGGCGCCGGGAAAATAGACCTCGGCCCAGGCATGAAGTTCCCTTTCAGGAGCTTCGCTTTCTAAATGGTAATACCCGCTGGTGAAGCGGGAGGCCAACCCGATAGAGCGGCAGGCATCCATGAACAGTACGGCGAGATCCCGGCAGGCCGCCGGCTGACCGGCTAGAACTTGTTCCGGGAGCATGGGATCACCTTGCTCGCGAAACTCGATGTCGCAGATCTTGTTGATTCGGGCCGCCAGAAGACCTGGAAAAGCGCTTGGACTGTGGTCGGCTTCTTTCATCAATTCGCGGGCGAATTGCGTCACCAGGCCGCTGGGGTTTTTCCGTTGCAGGTAGGGGGTTAAGGTATTGCCATAATGTGGTGGGTATTCAAAGGGCAACGGCTGTTTTTTAGGCAGAATAAAATCGAACGGATTTTCCCGCAGGGTTCGCACCTCGGAGAGGGTGGTGATGGACAGGGTTTCGGTCAAACCTGAAAACCAGAGCAGAGTGCCGGGCGTTCCATCCAGACCATCGGATTCCGCGGACCCTTGTGGCGCGGGGTGAACGTTTATTTGAAAACTGCGAAGTTCCTGCCAGGAGTCGGACCGGGGACGAAGACGAACGATGGTGGGTTCGATAAAGACGGGTTGGGAATATTGAAACCGGAGCTGGTGTTCGATACGGAAATACATGGTCTCCTTTTTTTCAGGTTGTTTTTTCCATGATGCCCTTGATCCAGTCGTCCGGAAGCTCATCCAGAGAGTGACGAACGCGGTTTTGCCACCATTCGGACACGCTCAACAAATCCCCTTTTTCATATTCATGGTGGAGCATGATATGTGAGTCTTTCCGGTAAATAACCACATCGATTGGGAAATCCACGTGGCTGGCGCATCTGCGTGTGGCGTCAAAGGCCAGAAAAGCGGTTTTTAAAGCCAGTTCCATACTGCTTTCATAAGTGAGCGCCAGATCCAGCAGAGATTTGCCATAGCCCGATTCGCCGATGATTTGATAGGGTGTCTCCCGGGTGATTTCCACCCAGTTGGCCTGCGGGTAGATCAAATAGAGCCGGTGTTCATCATCCTTTTTCAACTGCCCTCCCACAATGGAATGAAGGTCAAAGGGCAGGCCGCTTTCCGCCAACGCACATTTGTCTTCAGCGGCGACCTTTCGGATTTGATCCGCCAGTTGATTCGCGGCCTTATAGGTTTTGTCGATATTCGACCACGCTTCATCCATTTGTTCATCAAAATAGGTGATCGCTTTATCGCGTACGGAACGAAGTCCGGAAGTCATGAAGAACAGGGGATATTTCCCCTGATTGTGCATGGACACCTTGCGGGCGGTTGCGACTTCGGTTCCTGAAGTCAAGCGGCTGTCGGACAGAGCGACCAGACCCTCTTCAACCTTAATGGCGATACAAAACGTCATGAACGTGAACTCCAAAAATTGTTATTTGAGGCTTGCAATGTTGGGCACAAAATAGGTTTCATGGATGGCATCAACAACCGTGTTTAATTCCATCTGAAATTCATCGAGGTATTCATGGAGACCCAACTGGATGATTTCCTCGATCGTGGTGTAGTCGAGCTTCGCCCGGAGTTTTCCCAGGCGGCGTTCCGGCAGATTATGAAGATCACCTCCCGCGGAACGCGTGATGGAAAACAGGGAACGATACGACTGGGTCAGGCAAAATATCATGGACCGGGGAAACCCGTAATCCAGGATCAAAAACTCCGCGACATCGCTGGGATTGATTTGCCGGTATTTTTTCCGGTACGCTTCCAAAGCGCTTGCGGATTTTAACAGGGCCGCCCACTGAATTTTATCGAGCGTCGACCCGACATAATCCACCCGTGGCAAAAGCAGGAAGTATTTTACATCAAGAATGCGCGAGGTTTTGTCCGCGCGTTCGATGAGTTGACCCAGTTGAACAAAATCCCAGGCTTCCGTATGGGCCATGGTGGCGTCGGTAATCCCCGAAAACAGGTGGCAGTCCATTTTTATGGTTTTATAAAAAGCCGTGAGGCCGTACAGGGTCGATCCATTATGCGCGACTCCCTTCACCATTAGATACAATTTATTGATTTGCTCCCACATTTCTGAAGGAATGGTTTCCCGGATGGTTCGCGCGTTTTCTCTGGCGGCAATCAGACAGGACAAAATGGAGTTCGGGTTTTCCTCGTCAAACGTGTGAAATTTCATCACGTTTTCACCGTTCACCGCTTCATATCTGCCGTGAAACGATTTATTGTCGCCGGTGATTTGGATCAAAGGTTCCCAGGGATTTCCCAATTCAGATTCCAGGGAAAGATCGAGGAGCGTGGAGAGGTTGACATCGATGAAACGCGCGACATTTTCAGCCCGTTCCAGATAGCTGCTCATCCAATAGAGAGAACTTGCGACGCGGCAAAGCATTGTTAAAAATTCAACCTTTCTTTAATTGAGTTTATGAAATTCGGGCGGAACGGGTTTTTCATGGCTGTTCAGGTCAGTAATTCTGAGGATACAAAACCCAGGTGTCCTTACTTCCGCCGCCCTGGGAGGAGTTGACGACCAGAGAACCTTTCTTAAGAGCGACACGGGTCAATCCTCCCGGCAGGACAAAAATTTCTTTTCCGTAAAGAATGAACGGGCGGAAATCCACATGCCGCGGTTCAAAGCGGTTCCTGGCGATGACCGGCGCCCGTGAAAGCGAAACAATGGGTTGCGCAATATAATCTCTGGGAGTGGCATTAATTTTATTGGCAAAGGATTTTCTTTCCCGGGCCGAAGATTGATGTCCCATGAGCATGCCATATCCCCCCGATTGGCCCACGGCCTTGACCACCAGTTTATCCAGATTGGCCAGTACATAACTGCGGTCTTTTTCATCCACGCACCGGTAAGTGGGGACATTGGGAAGCAGGGCTTCTTCACCCAGGTAGTATTTTATGATTTCAGGGACGTAGGTGTAAATTAATTTGTCATCGGCAATGCCTACCCCCGGCGCATTGACCAGCGCCACGCGTCCGGCTTTGTAAACCTCCATCAGGCCCGGAACCCCCAGCGCCGAATCCGGACGAAACGCCTCAGGGTCGAGAAAATCATCGTCCACCCGCCGGTAAATCGTGTCCACTTTCAACAGGCCCCGGGTGGTTTGCATGTAAACGCAGCCTTCGTGGACCACCAGGTCCCGGCCTTCCACCAACTCCTCGCCCATTCTCTGGGCAAGGTAAGAATGTTCAAAATAGGCGGAGTTATAGATACCCGGAGTCAGAACGACCGAGCTCGGTTCCGGAACCGATTCAGGCGAAAGATAATACAGAAGATCCAGAAGACGGCTGGTGTAATCTTCAATGGGCCGAATGGGCATGACTTCAAAAACTTTTGGGAAGGTCTGCTTTAAAATCTGGCGATTGCCCAACACGTAGGAAACGCCCGAAGGACATCTAAGGTTATCTTCCAGAACCATCAACTGGCCTTGATCGCCCGTGATGAGATCGATGCCGCTGATATGGCACCAGATTCCCTTGGGAGGATTCAGCCCCATACATTGAGGGAGAAAACTCGCACAGGACTCGATGATTTCTCTCGGAATGATTTTATCCTTGAGGATTTTCTGGTCGTGGTAAATATCATCGACAAACAGATTGAGAGCATAAATACGTTGCGTCAGACCTTTTTCCATGATGTTCCAGGTTGCACCGTCGATGATTCTGGGAATGATGTCGAAGGGAAAAATCTTTTCAACCCCCTCGGATTCTTTATACACATTAAAAGTGATCCCCAATTGCATCAAAGCCGACTCCGCCGCTTTTTGCCGGTTCAACAAACCATTTGGAGGTAAAGTGTTTATCCGTTGGATCAAAGGCTCGACCCAGGGGCGGGGTTTGCCGGAAGACTCAAAAAATTCATCGAAAAAACTTCCTGGGTTGTAGCCATCGAAATTCATAAACGACCCTTTTGAGGCTGAGGGGGACTCGTGTGCCGGAAACTGTGAATTTGCCAAACAGGTTATTGTAATGAGGGGATTTACATAAGTAAATGAACTTTTACGCTTTCAATCATTATTTTGCGTTCTTAACACAGCGGAAACCGACGGTCTTGTTCCTCACGGTCGGCAGGGTGGCGTTCCGGTAGACCATGTTGACGTCATGAGGGTTGTTTCTCCAGTTGCCGCCGCGGATGACTTTGTACTGGCCTTTTTCGTGTCCTTGCGGATTTTCCTTGGGAGAGAACAGATAATATTCGGCCAGATGCCAGTCGTGCGTCCATTCGGCGACATTGCCGGAAAGGTCGTAAATACCATAATCCGACTTGCCCGATTCATAGGAACCGACGGGAACGGTTTTTTTCACTTCTTGGTTGAAATTCACTTTGGTTTTATCCGGCAGTTCATTGCCCCAGGGATAAATGACCCGGCGTTTGCCGCGCGAGGCTTTCTCCCATTCCGCTTCCGTGGGAAGACGTTTGCCCTTCCATTCACAATAGTTGACCGCTTCTTTCCAGGAAACACCGACCACCGGTTGCGTGGGTCCGTTAAAATTTGGATCATCAACGTAAGCCGGTTGCTTGGCTCCAGTGGCTTTGACGTATTCCTGATAATCGGCGTTCGAGACTTCGTAAATATCCATAAAGAAAGCGTCCACATGCACTCTATGGGCGGGGTTTTCCGGACCAAGGGCATGCCGGTCGTGATGCAGCAGGTCGCCGGGGTTCAATTCCTGGAGAGACCGGCGGCTTCCCATTTCATAAATGCCGCCCTCGATGAGGGCCATTTTTTCCATTCCAGAGCTGGTTTTTGCATCCTCCGCAAAAACCGGAACTGTAAACAGTTGAAACAAAAAGATGAGACTGGAAAGGGGCCAACGCATAGTTTGTTCTCCGACGAATCAATAATGAAAAAGACTGAAAATTAACCGATTAAATAGATAATAACGAAACCCGCCGCCTTTTAGCAAAAAAAATGCGCTTTGGAAACGCTGAATTCCGCTCCTGCCGCCGTTCTCACCCAGTTGTGGGATTGACAGCCTATTTTAAACAGTATAAAATTTTAAGATAACGTGTAAATCGAGTGATTTCATTGAGATAGCCCTAAATCCCCGGTTTTCGGAACCTTAGCCCTTAAATTATGGACGAGCCGAACAAAGAGACGCTTTTAAACCAAAAACCGGACAATAAGGTCTGTCTGAATTGCGGTTTTCCCAATCGGGCGACCGACTCGCATTGCATGTATTGCCAGACCAGCCTGGCAGATGAAGCGGGGTTGATCGACTGGTTCCGGCAAACGTATTTCGTGCTTCGCTGGCGATGGCAGCTCAAGCAAAAGCGGGAAAAAGTAAGCCGTCCCGACAGGATGTCTTTTTTTAAGGCCATTGGTTATTTCTTTTTAGGGGCGGTCTTGAGCGGCGTGGGGGTGATCTTGTTCACTGAAGCGGTCAGCAACAACTCCTTCTCCAAAGGATTGATTGCCATCCTTTTTCTTTTCTACGGGGTGTTCACCCTGAAAGGTCTCTTCGTCAAAAAATAAATCAAGGGTCGTTTTCCTTATTTTATTTCCGCAACGATTCTCAGCGGTGCGCCGCTTCCCCTGCCAATTTTCATAGGCAGAGCGATCACCCGCAGTCCCTTGGCAGGCAGGTTGACGAGGTTGCAGATGTTTTCGAAACCGGGGACGTTGGCCTCTCCAAAAATCTGATGCGCGATGAAATCCTGCGATTGCCCGGCATCCAGACTGGGTGTGTCCAATCCGACCGATCCCACATTTCTTTCATCGACCAGAAACCGCGCCGCCTCGGCGCCGAACCCCGGAAAGTGAAGGTTACCGACATCACCGGGTTTGTCCGTTCCGAGATACTTCTTTTTATCCGGCCAGAACGCTTCCCAGCCGGTAAGCACGAGAACCGCTGCACCTTCGGGAATTTTTCCGTATTGCTTTTCCCACTCCAGAAAGTCCTCCTTACGGATCAGATAGTCGGGATTATTCAAGGCGTGTTTGCGAACGTCCACAACGATTCCCGAAGCGATCAGGCGTTCTAGAGGGATTTCCTCGACGTGCCATTTGCCGCGCGCGAAATGGGCGGGGGCGTCGAGATGCGTCCCTCCATGCTCCGACCCGCTCATGTTGTTCGCTTCGTACCAATACCCTTTGGGCGTAAAACCTTCATGGACCTTTTCCAGCGTGAACGGTTTGCTGGTCGGCCAGTAGATGGTGGTTTCGTCAAAAGAATGCGTCAAATCCACCAGACGGGGTCCGGCCATTGCTGTCTGTGTCCCCAAAGAGCTGGCAATGAGGCACAATATCAATAATGACTTCATGAAAAAATTTTCAACCGCTTGCAATGGAGAAATCCTTTAAGAAAATAGTGTATCCTAAATATAACATGAATTATTTTGAGAGCGTTTCAATATGTCCGTAGCCCAGGAATCCAAACTGCAATCCATCAACCTCCCGGTGAAAGGGATGAGTTGCGCCAGTTGTTCGGCCCGCATCGAGAAAAAAGTCGGGGAACTCGAAGGCGTGGGAACGGCCAGTGTGAATTTTGGCGCCGAGTCGGCCACCGTTGTCTACGATCCGAAAATCATTTCTCCGGCGGATGTCACTCAGACGATCGAAAAACTCGGGTTTCAGGTTCCGGGAGCCAAAGAAGTTTTTAAAGTCGAAGGAATGACATGCGCCTCGTGCGTCTCCCGCGTGGAGAAAAAGTTGTCCGGGCTGGAAGGTGTGCTGGAAGCCCGCGTGAATCTGGCGACGGAAAAAGCGGTGATCGAGTATCTTCCGGCTCTCACGGGCTTGCAAAACTTTCAATCCGCATTAAAGGATATCGGCTACACCCTCCATCCGGCTGAAGAAGACGCTGGAAGCAAAGGGGTGTCGGAAGAAGAACGGCACGCGGTTGAACTTGGGAGGGTACGATTCAAATTTATATCCAGTGCAGTTTTGAGTGCCGCCATCATGCTGAGCAGCATGCAGACAGCGCTTCCGTTTCTGCCCAATGCGGAATCGTCTTTTTTTCATTTCTGGTTGCTGCTATTAGCGACCCCGGTGCAGTTTTGGGCGGGCTGGCAGTTTTACAAGGGAACCTGGGCGGGAGTGAAACACGGATACGCCGACATGAACACCCTCATCGCCGTCGGGACATCCGCCGCCTATTTCTTCAGCGCCTTTGCGACTTTTTTTCCTTCTACCCTGGAGTTCATGGAAGGTGGGATCGTTGTCTATTTCGACACCTCAACCATGATCATCACGCTGGTGTTGCTGGGCCGCTGGTTGGAGGCCCGGGCCAAGAGCCGCGCTTCCGCCGCGATCAAAAAACTCATGGGACTGCAACCGAAAACCGCCCGCATTGAGCGCAACGGAGAGGAAGTGGAAATCCCGATCGCGGAAGTGATTCCGGGGGACACGGTGGTCGTTAGGCCCGGCGAGAAAATTCCAGTGGATGGCACCATCGTCGAGGGAACGGCGGTGGTCGATGAATCGATGATCACCGGGGAAAGCGTCCCTGCAGAAAAAGATTCAGGACAGGACGTGTTCGGAGCCAGCATCAACAAAACCGGTTTCTTTAAACTACGCGCCACTCATCTCGGCAAGGATTCGGTCTTGTCCCAGATCATCAAACTGGTCGAGGAAGCGCAAGGGTCGAAAGCCCCCGTTCAAAGATTGGCCGACAAAGTATCGGGGATCTTTGTCCCCGTGGTGATTGGCATCGCTCTCCTGGCATTTTTCATTTGGTGGGGGGCAGGGGAGGCGATGGTTCCCCTGCCGACGGCGCCGTTCATTTTCGCGCTGATGATTTTTATTTCCGTGTTGATCATAGCCTGTCCCTGCGCCCTTGGGTTGGCCACGCCGACCGCCATCATGGTTGGTACGGGCAAGGGCGCCGAGATGGGCATCCTGATCAAAGGAGGAGAGACTCTGGAACAGGTACAGAAACTCGACACCATTGTTTTCGACAAAACCGGAACCCTCACCTGGGGCCAGCCGGAAGTGACGGACGTATTTATCGAAACGGAAGCGAAAATTTCCGTAGACCGGTTGTTGGTTCTTGCCGCCTCGTTGGAAAAAGGTTCGGAGCATCCTCTGGGCCAGGCGATTGTTAAGGAAGCGGAACGGCAGCATCTTAAATTGACCCCTGTTTCTAATTTTTCCTCCCGGCCCGGATTCGGTGTTCAGGGGAGGGTGGATGGACTGGAAATTGCTTTGGGCAATTTTAAAATGATGCAAGAGGACGCGGTGGAAATTTCCGCGCTAAAAGGCCGAATCGAGGAAATGGCTGGCCAGGGAAAAACGCCCGTGATTCTGGCCATCGATAAAAAGGCGGTCGGGATCATTTCCACCGCGGATACCGTGCGGCCCCAAGCTAAGGAGGTCGTCAAACGCCTGCATGGCATGGGGTTGGAAATTGTCATGATCACCGGCGACAACCCGTATACCGCCAAGGCGATCGCCGAGGAGCTTCATATTGACCGAGTGCTTGCGGAAGTTCTGCCGGCGGGTAAAGCCGAAGAGGTGAAAAAATTAAAACAGGACGGACACTTTGTGGCCATGGTGGGCGACGGCATCAACGATGCTCCTGCTCTGGCCGAGGCCAATATTGGCCTCGCCATCGGTTCGGGAACCGATATCGCCATGGAAGCCTCCGACATCACCCTGATGACCAAAGACCTCAACGCCGTGGCGGATGCCATAGAGCTCAGCAAGCAGACCATGAGAAAGATCCGGCAAAACCTGTTTTGGGCATTTTTCTATAATACCCTTGGAATTCCGTTAGCGGCGGGGGTCTTTTACCCGATGTATGGAATCCTTTTGCAGCCCATCTTCGCGGCGGCGGCCATGTCCTTAAGTTCCGTGTCCGTCGTCGGCAACGCGTTGCTTTTGAAACGTTTTAAATCTTCCGGCTTGTCAGATTAGGACCAGCAATCCGGTCAAATTTATGGTTGTTCACTGAGAAGCCGTTTCGCGCTTTGATTTTCCAGACTGGTTTTAGCCAGAGATTTCACGTCGTCCGCCAGACTCACGGTCAACTGCGTGAACGGAATGACCAGGCCGTTTTCGTTGCAAATTCTAACCAGGGTCGTGCTGATTGCCCATTTGAAAGGGTAATAATTCTCGGCGCACCTTCCATCCACGTTGACAATTATCAACAGGTTCAGGGAGCTGGCCCCTGCGTCGCTAAAATGCACGTGAACCTCCTGAAAGTCGGGAGGATCATTTTCAAAGTGTTGGGCCAGGTGTTTTTTCAGACCGTCTTTAAACATTTGCGGAATCTCATCGCAGATTCGGGATTGGACTCCATAGTCCAGGCCAAACTGAGTGATGACCTTATAGCCTGTGGAGAGGTTTACGGGATGGGAAGTGAGGAACTCCGAGGTCGGATAGTGTTTCATGGACCCCTTATGTTTGAGAACGACCTGTTCGATGGTTTGAGTCACAACTTGTCCGTAGGTTCCATCGGAAAGAATGACCCAATCTCCGGCTTTAGTGGGGAACCAGGGTTCCGCCTTCACCACAGGGCGTGAATGTTGTCCCAACAGTTCTCCCACCGGCATTTTTATAACCCCCCCCGCCAGTTGCGAATTGGTGAGAGTGGTATAAATTCCAATGTCCTTGACCAAAAAAGGAACGCCCTTCCAGATCAGCCGTTCCCCTTCCCGCACTGTACCCAGATCCAGAATAAGACGCAGTTCCTTGAGAAACTGCGGGATGATCTGCCGCGAACTCCACGCAACGGCGAACAGTGTCATGATAATGATACTGAGCAGAAGCCAGTCGTCCTGGACATAAAGAGAGACCAGGCCGGCAAACAGTGAGATGGCCAGGATAAAAACGTTGCTTGCGGCGTTGGCCAGCTTTCGGATCTGAGGGTTCAGCGTTCTCAGGATTTTGGTTTTATGGCTCAGAAAATTGTAAGTTTTATTCAGACCCCACCAAAAGCCGATAAAGGTAAATAAGGCAACCAGAAAATTTCGCCCTCGAACCTTGAAAAAATTTCCAAAGGAATCGGTTAAAAAGTCAAAAAATGATTTTTCCGTGGCTTGAATCTGGTCCAGGGAGCGTTGGGCTTCCTCCAGTCTGAAACGCACCAGTTCGGAATTGTATTTCTCAGCGAGTTTTTTAAGCTGGGTGTCGTACACCCGTTTTAATTCCTTATCCTTGATAGAGTTTTTCACGGCCAACGCTTCCAGATGATCCTTTGCTTTTTCATATCGCGCGAGCTGTTTTTTTAAAAATATTATTCGCGCCTTTAAGGAATCGATTTTTCTGGGTTTGTCGGTGAGTTCGCGGATGGCTATCAGCAGGGGTTTGGTGATTTCCTGCAATTCCTTGAACCAATCCAGTTTCGCCTCTTCATTTTCAGGAAACTCTCCTTCCTGAAGTTTTGTCGCCAGCGTTTCAAAGCTTTGATGAAGATCGCCCAGTTCTTTTTGCAAACCCTCAATACGATTCGTGGTTTCTGTGGTGGAGGGTTTTATCTGCAGTGCATCAAGTTCTTTTCTTACGGCAATCATCCTTTCAGCGACTTGGAGAAGAGCGGATTGGTCCTTCTCTAAACGGATTGCTTCAACTGTCTTTTCTTTTTTATTTTCCTGGCCATAGGAAGGGTTCGCAAACAATAAGAGTGAGAAGAAAAAGGATAGGTTAAGAAAAAGAAGAAAATTGGAAACCGTTGCATTGGCGAAGCTTAAAGGCAAAAAGTGTACCGAGTCACGTGTGATCATTATTTAGGGTGAAGAAAATATTGAAAGGTTTCGCTGGTGTAGCATCGAAGGTTTTTATAATCCTGTAGTTTATATTACCTTGAGCTTTCTAAAACGGTTAAGCCTGCGGGTCTTTATTTTTAATTTTTTGGGCGGTGCTTAGCCAGCCTTTGCGGTTGAAATAGATTAAGAGAATCACGGCAATCACCCCCATGAGCAAAATGGCGAATGGATAGCCAAAATACCAGCTCAGTTCCGGCATATTGAAGGGGGATTTTCCCGGGTCGAAATTCATGCCGTAGATGCCCGCAATGAAGCCTAACGGCATGAAGATGGTTGCAATTATGGTTAACACTTTCATGACTTCGTTCATTTTGTTGCTGAGGCTGGAAAGGTAGATATCCGTCAAACCCGTGGAACGTTCCCTTAAGCTTTCAAGGATGTCCAATACCTGGGTGATGTGATCATGACAGTCGCGTAAATAAATTCTCGTATCATCGGACACTCGGTTCGATTCCTTCGAGAGCGTGTTCAATGCATCGCGTTGTGGCCAGGTCGCCCTGCGAATTAAAAGCAAATCCCGTTTAATATTATGAATACGGGAGACCATTTGGCTGTTGGGTTCAAGGAGAACATCGTCCTCGATATGATCCAGTCGATCGCTATAATCTTCAAGCAGTGGAAAATAGCCGTCCACCATGGCATCCAGAAGCGCATAGGTCAAATAATCCGGTTTGGATAAACGAATGCGCCGTCCGCTTCCTCTGCGAATTCGCTCTCTCACCGCCTCAAATCCGTCTTTCGAAGATTCCTGGAAGGAGAGGACGTACCCTTCTCCAAAGAACAAGCTGACTTGTTCCAAGTCAATTTTTTCGCCGCCATTTTTGACAACCCGGCGTGCCGTGATAAATAAATGATTTTCATAGTCATCCACTTTGGGACGTTGATGCACATTAACCGCATCTTCCAGAGCCAGCGGATGAAGCGAAAATAAAGAGCCTATTTCATTTATTGTGTCGATATCACTCAATCCGGACACCTGAACCCAGACATTATCCCACTTTTTCAGGAAATCCTTTATCTGGTCGACTTTAGTGATTTCTTGTTCAACGACTTCCTCCAGATTGAATGCCATTAGGCAAACTTTGGTCGGGTGGGCTTCCGGATGGGAGGCAAGGGTTCCAGGGGGCGCGCCGGGTTCTGCCTTCCGCCGGGTTTTCAATAAACTCCTTCTCAGATTTTTGGCTTCATCAGGCATATAAAACGGAATCCTCCCTAACAGTTGGGCACTTAAAAAAATATCCGGAGATGGCTTAAAGAATAGAATAAATAATTTAATTATATAGACGGAAGTTTTAACCCCAGGGATTTATTTAATAGAATCTTTTTGTAACGTGTGGAAAGTAAATCCGGATTGGGATTGGAAATTCTTTGAAAACAGGACCGTGCCGGACTCCAATACCAGCATCGCTTCAACTTCATTCAGGGAGTCCACCAGGATCATTCCCTTCTCAGGCCCGAGAACAAAGACCGCTGTCGCCAGGGCATCTGCATCCATGACGCTGTCCGTGACGATGGTGGCGGAGATCATCCCGCGTGCCGGCATGCCGGATTTCGGATCAAGGATATGGTGATAGCGTGTGCCTTCCAGCATGAAGTATTTCTGGTAATCGCCGGACGTCGCCACGGCTTTACCGGACAAGGCGAACGAAGCGATCATTTTTTCCGGTTGTCTCGGATGCTGTAACCCGATCCTCCAGGGTTTTCCGTCGTCTCTATTGCCCAGAGTTTTCAAATCTCCCCCGGCGTTGATCAGCGCATGTTGAATCTTTAAATTTTTTAAGACGGCGATGGCCCGGTCCACGGCGAAGCCTTTGGCGATGGCTCCCAGATGCAGAGACATTCCCGATTGCTTGAGCCGAACCCGAGACGCCTTGATTTCGATATCGTGGAAGTTTATCAGAGGGACCGCCTGCGCCAAACGTTCGGCATCCGGGAGGGAAGGGTTTTCGTTATCGAAATGCCAGAGGCGACTGGCGGGGCCCACGGAAATATCCAAAGCACCGCTGGTTTTATTGCTCCAATAAATAGCCCGTTGGATGACTTCAAGCACTTCTTGGGAAACAGGAATGAATTCCGCTTCACCTGCATTGGCGTTCAGCCGGGAGATTTCTGAATCCGCAAGATGCGTGCTCATCAGTTTTTCCAGGCGTTGCATCTCATCAAACGCCTGGTCGACCGCCCTCTGTGCCTTGTCCGCATCCGGTTCGCGGACGCTGATCTCAACCAGTGTACCCATGATGAACTGCGTTCGTCGGAGAAGGTCCCCTTCCCTGGGACCGCAGGCGGTAACGGCTTGCAGGAAAACCAGGGCCAAAAGAATGAGTTTAATTGGCAGGAGGTGGAAGGGCATGGCTTGCTGGTGGGTGATTTCAGCGGTCAAACTCGGACACCAGGACCTCACGGTTGTAGGCGGCAACCATATCTCCGCGATTGAGCATGCCGATGACCTTGCGGGAATCTTCTCCGGTCACGACAGGAAGCTGGTCGACATCCAAGTGTTCGAACATTTCCGTGGCCTCGTTGAGATTCTGGTCGGGACGCAAAAAGAGTACTTTTTTGGTTGCAAGCTCTCCGGCAACGAGGAGATCCTCCAATCCTTCTTCAAAAAACACTTCCCGCACGTCATTGAACGAAAGGATGCTGGTCATGTCTCCTTCACGGTTCACCACGGGAAAATAAAAATTTTTCGAATAGGAGATGGTCTCCAGAATTTTCCGAAACGGCATTTCCTCAGGGATGGTCGTGACCTCTGTATTCATCACCTCTTTCACCTTTATGCCGTCCAGAATAGAAACTTCACGTCCATGTTTGATATTGATGCCTTCATTCAGGAGATATTGAATATAGATCGAATATTTTGCCATTCCACGATAGGTAAACGCCGAAAAAATACAGGCGACCATGATCGGCAGAATGAGCGTGTAGTCGTTGGTCAATTCAAACAGCATGAGAATGCAAGTCAAAGGCGCCTGCATCACCGCCGCGGCGACCGCTCCCATTCCGACGACGGCGTACGTTTCCGGCGTGGCGGTAATGTTTGGAAACAACCAGTGGATTCCGGTTCCGAAGGTCACGCCGACCATCGCCCCCATGAAAAGAGAAGGCGCAAAAATTCCTCCCAACCCGCCTGACCCAAGGGTCAGCGACGTGGCGAGGATTTTTAAAAAAACCAGCGCCAGCGCCAGACCCCAGAACATATTTCCCGTCAGCGCCAGTTCCATGGCTTCGTATCCGTTGCCCAGAACCTCAGGGATTTTAATAGAAATGATGCCGACCAGAAGTCCGCCCAGGGCAGGCTTCATGAGGGGTGGAATATTGAGGTCCTGGGCAAAATACTTTTTTATGTAAAAATAGGTCAGGGTGAACCCTCTCGCCACCACGGCGCACAGAACTCCCAGAATCATGTAAAAAGAGATCTCGGTGTAGCTGACCAGCTGGTGAAATGGAACCTGAAAGGTGATTTCATTGCCTTCCAACGCGCGGGCAGTCACGGTTCCGATGACCGAGGCGATGATGATGGGGCTGAACGTGTGAATGGCGAAATCGCCAAGAATGATCTCCAGCGAGAACAGCACTCCCGCCAGGGGAGCGTTGAAAGAGGCGGCGATCCCCGCGGCGACGCCACAGCCCACCAGGACCTGAATGCGTTCCGTCGACAAATGAAATAAAGAGCCGACCGCCGAACCGACGGCAGAGCCGATTTGAACGGTGGGGCCTTCCCGGCCTGCCGACCCGCCGGAACCGATGGTGATAGCGGATGTGGTGGCGCAGGTGATTATGGTTCGCTTGCGGATTTTTCCGCCCTTTAGGGCCACCGCGTGTATGACCTTGTGCACCCCGTTTTCATTCACCGCACTGGGAAAATAATGGCAAATGACGCCGATGGTCCATCCGCCGATCATCGGCATGAGCGGCAAAAGAAATGGGTAGAAAGCCGGAGAGATGCCGATCAGAGATAAGCCCTGCTCGGAAAACACCGAGTCGAAAAAATGAATCATCCAGCGGAACACGGTCGAGGCGATCCCCGCGAGAAAACCGATCAACGCCGCCAGAATGAGCAGGTTGTGGTCTTTCATCAGGAAGTCCCGGAGCGACTCCCGAATGTGCTCTTTATTCAATGACATAGAAAAGTTTTTTGGAAGAACCACGAAAAGGCTCTCATTATAAAGAATGTCGCGACCGATGACTAGTGAGAGTATCGAAATAGGGAAACAAAAATGCTTGAAAGTGAAAATTTATGAGTGAAGCAACTTCTATCCTTGTGTTATTCTCATCGCCGGTCTAGATGGCAAGACGCGAAAAATTTTTAAGGGACATTAAAAATGGTAAAAATTGCGCCATCAATTCTTTCAGCGGATTTCAGCAAACTGGGTGATGAAGTCAAGGCGGTGGAACAGGCTGGAGCCGACTGGATTCACATCGATGTGATGGACGGGCATTTCGTTCCCAATATCACCGTCGGCCCGATGGTCGTCGAGGCCGTGCGAAAAGTCACCGAGTTGCCCTTGGATGTGCATTTGATGATCGAGAATGCCGACTGCTACATTAAAGATTTTGCCCAGGCGGGAGCGGACATCCTAACCGTTCACGTGGAAAACTGTCCGCATCTCCACCGGACGATTCATCATATTACCGAGCAGAAGGTGAGGGCGGGAGTGGTGCTCAATCCTTCGACGCCGCTTTCCAGCCTGGAAGAAGTTCTCCACGACATCGACATGGTGTTGCTGATGTCGGTCAACCCCGGTTTCGGAGGGCAGACATTCATCCCCTCCCTCCTCGATAAAACCATGAATCTGAAAGAAATCATGAGCCACTATGAGCACGAATTCGATCTTGAAGTGGACGGTGGGATCAAGGCGGAAAATGCCGGTGAAATCAAAGAGGTGGGCGCCAATGTCCTGGTGGCGGGATCGGCCATATTTGGCAGTAAGGACTACAAAAAGGCCATTCAGGAACTGCGGGATGCTTGAAAGCTCAGGAGATTTTGCACAATAATTTCCATTTCTCATCTTCAAAACTTAATATCCGGAATATTACGGCGTGCACATGGATGTTTCTTGCTTATTTCCCTTGTATTTGACAGGGAAATAGGACTAAACTATGCAAACTCAATAATATCTAGAATGTCACTTTCTGGGTCAGGTTCCTTCTGGGGCCTTTTGAAGAAAATTTTACGGGAGGATTGTTGCCATGATGGGAATCGGGTTTCCGGAATTGATGATCATACTGGTCATCATCATGATCATCTTCGGGGCAGGAAAATTGCCGGAGATCGGCAGCGCTTTTGGACGCAGTATCAAAAATTTCAAATCGTCCATGAAAGAAGCGGAAGAAGAAGATGAAAAGGCCGAGGAGGGCAAACAACCCGAAGCCATTGAAGGGGGGCAGGAAACTGCTCAGGATGAATCCAACCTGACGGAAGAAGAGAAGGAAGCCCTGGCGCGCAAAAAAGCCCAGGAAGAGGGTGAAGCCAAGGACCGCGAGATGAAGGAAACGGCGGATGCGTTCACGGCTTCTTTGCCTAGAAAAGGGTCCTACGATTACAGCAAGGATCAGGAGGAATCGAAGAAAAGCTAAGGAGAGATTTCTCTACAGATTTTTAAGAATAAAAAAAACGCCTTGCGCTTTTAGCGTGAGGCGTTTTTTTTGATCCTACGCGAAGGACGGCCAGGCTCAGCCTGGCCAGCGCAAGGCGGGGGTCACTCGTCGTATTTCCAGGGTTCCTTGAGGTTGTCCGTGGTCCACACCGTCAAGCCGTCCATGTCTTTATAGATGCCGCGGGTGAAGAAATTAAACGGATCGAAGAACCGCACGCCTTTTTCCAAATCCATTTCAAAGCTCACTTTTTCATTTTGCAGGGGGTGGGCTTTGCATTCTTTAAATTTTTCAAAGTCCACTTCGGACAGCTTGAAGATCTCATCGATTTTATCTTCGGGGTATTGGCCTGTATCGAGAACTTCTTTGACCACTCCCATAATGGCTCCGACCTTATCTTTATCCAAATGGTGCATCTTCATAGGAAAATCACTCTTGCTAAATCGTGTTGGTTTTTCAGCGAATAGGGGGATTATACCGCAGGAACCACACGCCGCCAACCCCTAGTTGATCTAGGGGTGGGCGAGGGAAATGATGGGGTCCGGGAAAATTCCCAGTTCGAGAGTGCCGATGACGGCCACGGCGACCACGAACAAGGTGATGGGGGACGCGCTGATTTTGAATTCGCCGACGGGGTCTTTCATGTACATGAACACGACCACCTTCAAATAGTAATAGAAGGAGATGGCGCTGTTTAGAACCGCGATCACCACGAGATAAATATAACCTTCGCTGATAGCGGCGCTGAAAATATAAAATTTGGCCACGAAACCCGCAAACGGCGGCAGTCCCCCAAGAGAAAGCAGGAAAATGGTCATGCTCAAAGCCAGCATCGGATGCTTGAACCCCAACCCCGAATAACCTTCGATTTCCAGGTTCTCGTTTCCCTTCTTTCCGAGAATGATGACAATGCCAAACGCTCCGAAAATCATGAACGTATAGGCAAGCATGTAAAATAAAAGACTGGCGCTTCCCAGGGAATTTTTCACCATGATGGCGATCAGGATGTAGCCCACATGAGACACGCTGGAATAAGCCAACAGACGCTTGATATTGGTCTGCATGATAGCGCCCAGGTTGCCGATGAACATCGTCAAAACCGCAATCACATAAAGCAGGGTTTCCCAGGCAGATGAAACATCAGGCAGGGCTTCGGCGAATATTCTGAAGAAAGCCGCAAACGCCGCCGCTTTCGGACCCACCGCCATGAACGCCGTGACCGGCGAGGGAGCGCCCTCGTAGACATCCGGAGCCCACATATGAAACGGAACCGAAGCCACCTTGAATCCGAAGCCGATCACCAGGAAAACCACGCCCATCACCATGAGGGGCTCGGAATTCACACTACCGGATTTGATCAGCGCCGCAATTTTAAGCATGTTGGTCGTGCCGGTGGCGCCGTACATCAGCGCCATACCATACAGAAGAAACCCGGTAGCGAACGCTCCCAACAGGAAATACTTCAGGGAGGCTTCGTTGGACTTGATATCGTTTCTACGGATTCCTGCCAGTACATAAAGACAGATGGAAACGATTTCGATTCCCAGAAAAACCATGATCAGGTCGGTGGACGAAGCCAATAGGATCATCCCCACGGTACAGAACAAGATCAGAGCGTAATATTCACCCGCTTTGATGCCTTCGCGGTTGTTGAAGTCGATGGAAATCAAAATCGACAGGGCCGAACTGATCGTAAAAATCAGGATAAAGAAAATCGAAAGATGATCGACGATGTAACTGTCGTTGAAGGAGTGAGCCGGTAGATTCAGTTTGGCGAAGGCGCTGATGGCGGTCATCAGCAGGCCCACAAGGCTGACGAAAGCCAGAAGGATTTTGCTTTTTCCGGCAAACAGATCGAGAACCAGAACCCCTATGGCGAAAACGGTCAGCACGAGAACCGGCGCCAAAGCGATCAGATCAATGGATTCGGGTGCGGCAATGGGTTCCACATCAACTCCTTATTGTTTTTTGCCCTGGAGCTTTTTATTCAGTTTGGCCAGATCATCCTGCTGGATCAAAGCCGCGTGATGGGTTTCTATTTTTTTTGGCCGGAAATTATCCGGGTCCACTTTGGTGATCAAATGCGTCACCGAGGCGTCAAAGGTTTTCATAAACGGTTTCGGGTACAGCCCGATCCAGAAAATCAGAATGATCAACGGCACGATGGTGATCATTTCTCGAAGGTTCATGTCCGGCAGTTTGAAATTCTTGGGATTTTTCAATTCCTGAAACATGACCCGTTGGAACATCCAAAGGATATAGCACGCCGCGAAGATGACCCCGCTGGTGGCCAGGGCCGCCCACATTCCGTTGATCTGAAAGATTCCCAGAAGGATCAAAAATTCGCCGACGAAGCCGTTCATTCCCGGCAGGCCGATCGACGACAAGGCGACGATCATGAAACAGATCGCGTATTTCGGCATCACCTTCGCCAGCCCGCCGAATTCAGAAATCTGCCGGGTGTGCCGGCGGTCATAAATCATCCCCACCAAAAGGAAGAGGGCCCCCGTGCTGATTCCATGATTGATGTTTTGCAGGAGCGCGCCTTGCATTCCATAATGATTAAAAGCAAAAATCCCCAGCATGACAAACCCCAGATGGCTGACGCTGGAATAGGCCACCAGTTTTTTCAAATCCTCCTGGACCAGGGAGACCAGCGCGCCATAAATAATTCCGATGATGGCCAGAATGGCGATAAAAGGCAGAAACTCATTGCTGGCGTGGGGAAACATGGGCAGATTGAACCGAAAAAACCCATAGGTTCCCATTTTCAACAGGACCCCGGCAAGAATCACGCTTCCCGCCGTGGGCGCTTCCACATGGGCGTCCGGCAGCCAGGTGTGGAAAGGAAACATGGGGACCTTGATCGCAAACGCCAGGAAAAAAGCCACAAAAAGCCATTTCTGCACGTCCAGTGGGGCATTGAGGTGTTCCGTGATATACAACAAGTCCGTCGTTGCGACCCCGGTTTGCTCTTTGACGAGGAAATAAATCCAGATGATCGCCACCAGCATCAACAGCGATCCCACCGCCGTATAGATGAAAAACTTAATCGCCGCGTAAATGCGCCGCGGGCCGCCCCACACACCGATGATGATGTACATCGGCACCAGCTGAAATTCCCAGAACACGTAAAACAGGAACATGTCGAGCGAGATGAACACGCCCAGCATACCGGTGGAAAGCGCCAGCATGGCCATCATGTATTCGCGGATGGATTTTTTGACATCCCACGACGCGATGATGGAGATCAATGTGAGAAAGGTGGTCATGACGAACAGGAGCAAAGAGATCCCGTCGATTCCCACGTGGTAGCTGACCCCCCAGGAAGAAATCCAGGACGTGGAATACTCGAACTGCATCGCGTGCGTGGTGTTGTCGAAATCGAACCACAATTGCAGGGACAAAAGAAAATCCGCCGCGGCGAATCCAACAGCAGTCTGTTTGATCTGGCTTTCATTTTCCTTGGGCAGGAAAGCCAGGACGATAGCCCCGACAAGAGGCAAAAATGTCAAAAAAGTAAGAAACATATTTTTATAACGCTATGATCAATAATCCGATGAATCCAACCACGATAAAAAGAGCATAATTCCGGACAAAACCGGATTGAAACACCTGGGCCTGCTTGCTGAACCAGCCGATGACTTTCGCCACTCCGTTGACGGTCCCGTCGATGCCTTCCGCATCGGCTTTTTTCCAAAGCAGGACGGAACCGTCCACAGTAGGTTTGACGATCGTTTCATCGTACAACTCATCCACCAGATATTTGTCCCTCACAATCTCATAACCCCATTGACCCTTGGTGACCAAAGCTGGAAGTTCAGGTTTTTTAACGTAAAAGATATAAGCCAGAACGATGCCGGTGACTCCCACGACGACCGAGAAGGCCATCAGGAACAGTTCCAGCCAGACGTTGTGTTCCTTTTCCATAAGCAGATGGTCATAAGATGGAGCGTGCTTTCCTGCCTCATGAAGCAGGTGCTTCGAGTGCTCGAGGGAGGAAGCCAGATCGAAATGCAACACAGGCTCCAGCCAGTTATGCAGGATATGCCATCCATGAATCAGAGGAATTCCCAGTATTCCGCCTCCCACAGCCAGAGCGGCAAGGATCACCAGCGGCAGGGTCATGATCTTGGGAGACTCGTGCGGATGCACTTCCGGGTCGACCCGCGACTCCCCGTGAAAGGTCATGAACACCAAACGGAACATATAAAACGCCGTGAGCAAAGCCGCTGAAATGCCCATTCCCCAAAGGATGACATTGCCGTCCATCAGCGCGTGATAAAGCACCTCGTCCTTACTGAAAAAACCGGATAGGGGAGGGATGCCCGCAATGGCCAGAGTGGAAATAAGAAACGTCAAATAGGTGACTGGCATTTGCTCCTTGAGCCCGCCCATCTTGCGCATGTCCTGTTCGCCGTGAACCCCGTGGATCACGCTTCCGGAACCCAGAAAGAGACAGGCTTTGAAGAACGCGTGCGTCACCATGTGGAAGATGGCCGCGGTGTACGCTCCCACGCCGCAAGCGAGAAACATGTAGCCGATCTGGCTGCAGGTCGAATAGGCGAGGACGCGTTTGATATCGTATTGCGCCATGCCGATGGTCGCCGCGAATATCGCGGTGCCGCCGCCGACGAACGCAACCACCATCATGGTCATGGGTGCCAGATTGAACAGCGTGCTGCATCGGACCACCATGAACACGCCGGCGGTGACCATGGTCGCCGCATGGATCAAGGCACTGACCGGAGTCGGGCCTTCCATTGCGTCCGGCAGCCAGGTGTAGAGCGGAATCTGCGCCGATTTTCCCGTCGCCCCTATAAACAGCAGCATGGTGATGATGGTGATGGCCTCTTCACCATAAATGATTTTCTCCGGCGCCGCATGGAACACGGTAGTGTAGTCGATGCTTCCAAAGATATCGAAGATGTACATCACTGCCAGGAGAAAGGCGAAGTCTCCCACGCGGTTGACCACGAACGCCTTGGTCCCTGCGTCGCAGGCCGATTTCTTTTCAAAGTAGTAGCCGATCAGGAAGTAGGAGCAGCAGCCGACGCCCTCCCAGCCGATGAACATGATCAGGAAGTTGTTGCCCATCACCAGAAGCAGCATGGCGAACATGAACAGGTTCAGGTAGGCGAAGAACCGGTAAAAACTGTATTCCTCGTGCATGTAGCCGATGGAATAGACGTGGATGAGAAATCCGACCCCGGTGACGAAGGTCATCATCACCAGAGATAACTGATCGACTTGAAAACCGAATTCGACCGTGAAGTCTCCCGCCACCATCCATTGGAAAATAACCTGCTCAAAGACCGCATCGTGTCCCGGAAGCAGGAGAAAACCGACCAATACGAGCAATGTGGTTAAAAACGACAGGCCTACGGACGCACAGGCAATCAGTCCCACCAGTCGCTTTCCGATCTTCAGACCGAAGAAGCCGTTGATGATGGACCCGATCAACGGGAACAGAGGTATCAGCCAGGTTAGCTTTAACAGCATGCGGTTCCCTTTACCACTTTAGTATATTGAATTCGTCGAGATTGACGGTCGGTTTATTTCGAAACATAGAGATAACGATGGCGAGACCCACTGAAACCTCCGCGGCGGCCACACACATGACCATGAAGCTGAAGATTTGACCGTCCTGCTGGTTCATATAGCGGTCAAAACCGATCAGCGAGATGTTCACCGCGTTCAACATGATTTCAATGGACATGAATACCACGATTGCGTTTCTGCGGACGAGAACCCCCAGAACTCCTATGGTGAAGAGGATCGCGCTTAAAATAAGATAATGTGATAAATCAGCCATTCAAATTCAATCCAATTTGGTCTTTGCCAACACCACCGCGCCCACCATGGCGGCCAAAAGCAGCACGGACGCTACCTCAAAGGGAAGCACGAAATCCGTGAACAGGGATTCGCCCACACTGGCCGCCGTACCGAACGTGTCCGGAACCTTTGCGGGAGCATTAAAATCTGTTTCCAGAATCACGTCGATGATTTTATACAACGCGCCCAACATCAAAAAACCGGTGGTCACCGATAAAAACGTATTTCTTTGCCGCGATCTCCATTCCTCAGCATCGCTCTTCAGGTTGAGGAGCATGATCACGAACATGAACAGAACCATGATCGCCCCTGCATAAATGATGATCTGTAAGATGGCGATAAAATGCGCTTGCGTGATGGCAAAGATCCCCGCCAGACCCAGCATCATACCGATCAGGCAGATGGCTGAATTGATGGGGCTTTTATTAAACACCACTCCCAGTGCAAGAATGACGCACAGTATGGCGATGGGATAAAAAATCAATAATTCCATTTGGCGTACATATTGCGGGTGAAATCGATTCGATCCTGCAGCTCTGCGACCGGAGTCAAGAGTTGCTCGAGGTTGTATTTCATTTTTTTCCGGTCGAGCATGGAAATTTCACAATCATTGCTCATGAAAATCGCTTCTTCCGGGCAGGCTTCTTCACAGTTTCCACAGAAAATGCAAACCGCATAATCGATGGTGAATTCTGCCGGCCAGCGCTCGACTTCATTTTGCTTGCCGCTGTTTTCAGCGGGGATGATGTCGATACAGTAAGCCGGGCAGGCGATTTCGCACAACCCGCAGGCCACGCAATAAGGCGTTCCATCTTCTTTCATGGGCAAAACGGGCCGGCCCCGGTAAGCGATGGGGTAATCCACCATTTCTTCCGGGTAATACACCGTGAAAATTTCCCGTTCCTTTTTCTTTCCCAGGAAAAACGGAATGAAGCCGAACATATTTACAAAAAAATGCCGTGAGGTGATGTACATCCCCCGGATAATTTCAGGAAGATAAGATCTTTCCCACCATGTCAATTTGACATTGCGGTTTACATAATAAGCCATGGCAACCTCCTTTTTATTGAAGCGCCAGAATGACTATCCCGGTAACAACGATGTTTGCCAGGGATAGGGGCAATAATATTTTCCAGCCCAGTTTCATGATCTGATCATAGCGGAACCGTGGCAGGGTCCAGCGGATGGTCATCTGAAACCAGATGAAGAAAATCACTTTGGCGAAAAACACACCGATATGGATTAGCATGACGATGAGGTTTGCGCCGGTGGTGCCTAAAAAGTCGAATAATGAAATCAAACCGGCGGTGGTCACGAAAGGGATGTGCCAGGCGCCAAAAAACAGAATCGTCACGATGGCCCCGATGGTCACCATCTCAATAAACTCCGCCATGAAGAACATGCCAAACTTCAGACCGCTGTATTCCGTAAAATATCCGGCAACCAGTTCTGATTCCGCTTCCGGAGCGTCAAAAGGAATTCGCTTGTTTTCAGCGATGGATGCGGCCAGAAACATGAAAAACCCTAACGGTTGCAGAAAAATTCCCCAGCGGAAAAAGTCTTCCTGAATGGCTCCGATCTCTGTCAGCCGCATTGAGCTGTACACCATGAGAACGCCGATGATGGTCAAACCCATCGTCACTTCGTAGGAAACCATCTGCGATGCGGTTCGCATGGACCCCAAAAGCGACCAGTTGTTATTGGAACTCCATCCGGCGACCACATAACCATAAGTGGCGATCGATGCGATGGCGAAAACAAACAGCAGGCCCACATCCAGATCCGAAACGACCAGGTTCACTTCCTTGCCGAACAGGTCGTAAACTCCGCCAAATGGAACCACGGCAAAAGTGAGAATCGCCGGAATGAGGGCAATGATCGGACTGAGGGTATGCAACATTCGATTAGCGCCATCAGGAATGAAATCTTCCTTGGTGAACATTTTTAAAGCGTCGGCAATCGCATGAAACAAACCGAGCGCCGTGAAGCCTAAAATATCCGCCCGATTGGCGCCAATCCGGTCCTGCATGATGGCGCTTTGCTTACGCTCGACCCAGGTGAGAACCGGAGCGAAAAAGCCCACGGTAATCGCAAGGATAAAGAGTATTTTAACGAGAGTGATTAATAAGTCGACAATCATTCTTTAGCTTTAATTGAGCGGCCCGATCAACGGTTGCCGCTTATTGATGGGGTAATCCTTGCGCAGAGGATGCCCTTTAAACCCTTCATATAATAGGATACGGCTCAAATTCGGATGATCCTGAAACTTGATACCGTACATATCCCAAACTTCCCGTTCGTACCAGTTGGCGGTATGCCATAAGGGAGTGAGGGACACAACCTTACAATCCTTCTCATCCACCGGGATCTTGACCCGGAAACGCGAATTGTTTTTTAAAGAGTACAAATGATAAACCACCTCGAACCGTTGGGGCTTTTTCTTGAAGTAATCGACGGCCGTCAGGTCCATTAAAAAATTAAACACCAGGTCCGGGTCGTCCCGCAGAAATTGAAAAAGCTCCAGCGTCCGTTCATTTTTAACGGTGACGGTCTGGTCGCCGCGAAAGTTATGCGAATCGATGACCAGTTCCCCAAATTTGGATTTAACTTTATCTATAATTTCAGTATTTGCCATGGTTTAAATCCGGTTGCCGGTTTATTATTCCCAGTCGAGTCCGCCGCGCTTCCAGACATAAAGCAGTCCGACGCCGAGAATGATTATAAAAAGCAACATTTCAATCAACCCAAACAGTCCCAGCCGTTTGAACAGGATGGCCCAGGGGAAGAAGAATACGGCTTCGATATCGAACAAGACGAATAAAACCGCTACCAGGTAAAACTTGACCGAGAAACGCTGACGCGGAGAAACGATCTGGCTCTCTCCACATTCAAAGGGTTCCATTTTATCCGCAAAATAGCGCTTAGGACCCAGAACCGACGTCATAAATACCATGCCACCGGCGATGCCGATGGCCATGAGCAACATGATTCCGACACCAATGTATTGATCTAACATCTCAATCTCCGATGTTGGTATGGAGTCTTAAACGGATGGTCAGGCGGTTCCTGA
Source organism: Nitrospinaceae bacterium (assembly GCA_021604505.1). Lineage (NCBI taxonomy): Bacteria > Pseudomonadati > Nitrospinota > Nitrospinia > Nitrospinales > Nitrospinaceae > Nitrospinaceae bacterium. The sequence goes on from BQJC01000001.1 coordinate 1,131,406, forward strand.
ATCGAACTTCAGCCCGAATACGAATGCCAGTGGTTTCGTGCGCCCGTTACAAGTCCTTAAAACTCTTAAGAAACAAGGGTAAATAGGACCAGACCAGGATAACAATGGAGCAGAGGTAGCGTCCAAAACCCACGTAAATAGAGGGGGGATGTTACTCTAAGGGCGTACTTTTTGTCAATGAAAAAGCGTTTGAAATCTCATAATTTCATTCATTTGCAGGAAGGTCTTTCAACACCGAAAATCCCTTCACCGGAGCCGGGAGGAAGAGGTTAAATGGTATTCTGATATTTGGCGGAGGAGGCACTGCAAAGAAGGCAAAAAACAGGGTAGGGGAGAACGAAAAAAGCCGCCTTTCGGCGGCTTTTTAAAAGAAAACCCGGCCTCGTCCTACTCTCCCACACAGCTGCCCGTGCAGTACCATCGGCGCTGAAAGGCTTAACTTCCGTGTTCGGAATGGGAACGGGTGTGGCCCTTTCGCTATCAAGACCGAGAAAATCTGAATTTGGAACAATTGAATTCGTTTGAAGTAAACTGAGAAAAATAAAGGTCAAGCCTCACGACTGATTAGTACCGGTTAGCTAAACACATTACTGTGCGTACACACCCGGCCTATCGACCTTGTAGTCTTCAAGGAGTCTTGAGTCTTCCCGAAGGAAGAAGGGATATCTTATTTTGGGGTTGGTTTCCCGCTTAGATGCTTTCAGCGGTTATCCTTTCCGAATGTAGCTACCTGGCAATGCAATTGGCATCACAACCAGCACACTAGAGATTCGTCCACCCCGGTCCTCTCGTACTAGGAGCAGATCCCCTCAAATATCCAACACCCACGACGGATAGGGACCGAACTGTCTCACGACGTTCTAAACCCAGCTCGCGTACCGCTTTAATGGGCGAACAGACCAACCCTTGGGACCTGCTTCAGCCCCAGGATGCGGTGAGCCGACATCGAGGTGCCAAACCGCCTCGTCGATATGGACTCTTGGAGGCGATAAGCCTGTTATCCCCGGCGTACCTTTTATCCGTTGAGCGATGGCCCTTCCATCTGGAACCACCGGATCACTAAGACCTACTTTCGTACCTGCTCGACTTGTAAGT